>CALGTP010000320.1 GCA_937902105.1 uncultured Actinomycetes bacterium | reverse complement strand
AACCCCCCGGCGAAACTTTTCCGCAATTTCCTCAAAACCGAAATAGAAAATCAGAAAAGGGGGTCGTGCGACTTCGAACGATAATCGCGCATTGTCTCGCGATAAGGGCGTCGTGCGTCTTGGTACGTGTGTGTCGTGTATTGAAGGCGCACAGCGTCCACAAGCTAGGAGCGTCACAGCGGCAACGATGCGGAAGCAACGCAGTACGACATCCGCCTTCAAGTTCGTCACCGATCAAAGTCTACAAGCAGCAGGACCATCAACCCCATCGCTAGAGCAAGAGGATGGGGGTCGAGCATTACCGCCTGGAAGGCGTCGCGCGTGCACGCCGGCATTCACGCCGATGCCATCCAATATCGTTGACCAGGCCGATCAACAACGTGCGGCCATTGAGCACCTTCAGCGAATCCCTGTACGTACACCAGCATTCACTCCGATGCTCGGAGCGAGGAGCCAAGCACGCTCCGTGGTGATGCTTGAAGATCCAGTGAAGAGGGACGCTGTCCGTCGGGCGAAGATGCTCACTCCGGATCTCGCCGCTCTTCGCACTTGTGACGACGCTCGCGACGTCGAATCCATTCTCCACGCTGAGGCACTGGCGGCTGAGTTGGATGAGGATAGCTCGGATGAATCAGACGCATTCGAAGGCGACTTTGACAACGAGGATGATACCTACTATGACTATCATTACGAGCGGCCCACATCAGACGGAGATGAAGATGATTTCAGCGATGAAGAGAACGGTGAACCCCAACCATCAGGAAGTTCCAAAGCAGGAGCTCAAGATGGAAGCAAGAGGTTTGCAGCGGGTCGCAAGAAGAAGCCCGAGGGGCAGCGTGCTGAAGAGCACGCGAAGCTTGTGGAGACTGGTTTTTCAGGTTTCAAATGTGGATGCAAGCGTGCAGATAGCAAAGGGAACAATTCATGCCTCGACGGTATCAACAAGGAAGATCTGCGTGCCATTCATCGGGACACTTATGGCAATGGCAAGACAGTTCAATTGGCTGATGTCTTGACGAATATCCATCGGCTTTACTGGGAACAAGCCGTACCTATATCGAAGTCTAGAGGGGGCAGAAGTCTCGGGCCCGACGGCGAGGGAAGTACACGCAAGCTTCCCTCACCGTTGATGTTATTAACGCGACATCCTGTGTGTAGCCGCGCTTTCGAGATGGCTGTTGGCGGCTCTCGCTTTGCACATCGATCGAAGGTTAGTCTTGTCAAGCGTGGCTTGGGCCCTACGAGTTTGTCAGGCGAACTCCTAGCAAAGGTGGAGCTTCGCGCCTTCACCGCGCGTGCGGGGATCAAGACTCGAAGGGCAGCCTGGGCTAGAACTTGGTGGGCAGATGAGCTGATACTTCATGATTGGCTGCCAAACGAAACTGCCATCCAATTCAAGGGAGTTCACTGGGACTTCCTGCACAAGCAGCATTATTGGAAGGCCGCCGCTGCAAATTCGGGTTACAAGCCCCTGCTTTATAAAGCCTGGAAGGCGCAGATGATTCCAGGCGCACAGCTCCTCGCAGAGAAACTCGACCCCCCTCTGGAGGACAGCACCAAAATCAGAGTCAGAAGGAGCGCTCGGCACAGCAACTTTCCAGAATGCAACGATTGCAAACGCCTCCGTCAGGCCTACATGGACGTGATGACCACAGCAGGGTCGAGCCAAGCGCGGCGGGATACTGCACTTAAGGCCCTCAAGGCCCACATGTATGACTGGCAGAAGGACAGGGCAGTCGCATTGAAGCTCAAGGATCATGCTTCTGGCTTCGGACGGGACACGTGCTACGAGTGCGATGACAAGTGCGGCTCTCATTGGCTCATGATGCCCGTCGCGCCACAAGGGCGAGACACGAAGGATTTGGCGAAGCACAAGTTCGATTTCGCGATCCAGTGCAACACCGTCGTCGGGAAGGGGGGCGTCAACCGTTTCATGGTCGTGCCCGCCCATGTGCGGACAGGCAGCAATTTCGGGCTGACGAGCTTCATCATGGCCTTGTATGGCGCGCACAAGAACGGGCGGTTCAAGGATGGCGCAGGCAAGACGTTGTACCGGCACACAGATGGGGGCTCCGACAACCTTTCCGTGGTGACACACGTGATGCACTGGCTCCTGGTGTGGCTTGGCATCTTTGAGGAGCTCATCTGGTTCCGCTTCGACGCTGGCCATTCTCACACCGAGCTTTGCGACCGCTTCTTTAGCATGATTAAGCGCTTCTTCAAGATTGACGGGGCGGCGCGTTGCCAACGGCTCGATGGCTTCGAGGAGCTCGAGACTCACCTCCGCGCCTTATTTACGACCTCGGATGGTAGCACAGTCGAACTCGAGTACTTGCTTGCTAACTGGGACTTTGACAATTGGCTCAAGGACTGTGGCATCGAAAGGAATCTAGCAGGCATTTCGTTCGACAATGTGTTCAGGTACAAGTACGACCCGAGCTCCTGGGCCCATGGAGGCGTCAAGGTGAACTACAAAGACCGTCTATCCCGTCAGAGATCGAAGGATGGCTTGGATTGCGAGTGGGGACCAATGCGCCAGGTCACGGGGAGTGACGGGGTGACACGGAATGTGACGGACGATGTTGGTGTGACATTCGTCGAGCGCCCCCCGCGCATCATGATGCGCGAGCCACAGCGGGAGAACTTTAGAGACATGGATAAGGACGCCGACGACGACGAAGTGGACAAGCCTGAGCACGCAAACGGTGAACGAGGCACAAAATCTGCTTCCTCCACAAAATCTGTTTACTCCACAAGCAAGAGCATCCATGACCTGGTCTCAAAGCGTGCCAAGGGGCCAGAGAAATTAACAGAAAAGGCAGTGGCGCATTGGAACGCCTTGAAGACTGCGTATGACGCTGGGCAGCGGGCAGGCGCCTTGCCTGACATGCCTGTGACGCACAGCGGCATTACACTTAGAGGATGCCCGGTCCCGCTCCTACCTATTCTCAAAGCCATGCGGCGGTTTGATCGGCCTCTGACATACTGGGACCCATTCGAGGAAGAACCACCCGCCTCCTGGCCAGATCCCGTCGCAGCGGCAGCCGCTCGTGAGGAAAGAGGGATGCCGCGTCGTGCTTCAGAAGCGACGGAAGACTCGGCACGTGCAGGAGGCGGCCAGCGCGACCCGCGACAAGCTAACAATGTCACAGGGCTGCACCTATCGCAGACGGAGAGGGCTCGTCACCTGAAAGACGTTTCGGATGAGCAATGGGTCCAGGATTTTGCAGAGGTTGCTGGGAAGAACCGCAGCAAACCAATCCAGAAGGACTCACTATATCTCATGCAGCTCGCCGTCCCGGAAGGTGGCTTCAAGCTCGGATTCGCTGAAGCTGGAAAGCCACATAATCGTAACGGAGACGGAACTGAAGAGTCCCAGCATGAAGCCCGCTGGTTTGCCAAGACTGGCGACGGCAACACGTGGAGTGACAACCCTACTTTCGTCCACTACATGCTTGGATCGCAGCGTTCGGTGGAATATGTCCCGTCTGAAAGCTTCTTGATGGAGGTGGATGATCAGTGGCTTACGGAGAGCTCCGTTGCGACCAAGCATACCACCTTGCGCCTCAAAGGGGACTTCATGAGGAGGCTGCGGCTACTGAAGGAGGAGTACCCTGTGGAGTTTGGCGACGGACTCGATCGGAGACATCAACAGACAGGAGCTCAACAGGCTGCTCCACGTGCACCTCACCGAACCACGGATCCTGAGGGTAATCCTGAGGGCGAGCC
>CALGTP010000319.1 GCA_937902105.1 uncultured Actinomycetes bacterium | reverse complement strand
CACCCATTCATACCACACTCGGGATCCAGCTTGATGGAACCACAAAGCTGCAGACAGCGCGATATCGTGAACGTCCTCCTGGGTAGATGTCCCACGAACCAAGGATGATGCAGCTGCCTCATTGTCGATGAAGTACAACACATCGCGATTGCGCAAGGCTCGGCTATGGAAAATAGGCACACACAGCGCACACACGGCCTCGCCCGGAAAGATCTGCTGTCGTCTAGGCAACCACCTATCAAGAATTGAGACGTCGACCACTGCAGTGCGTCCCACCGGTCTTGGATACTCAGGCGCAAAAATTACCCAACCCAGCCTTAGGATACCATTCTCAAAGGAGGCGTCACTGTAGATGCGCACCAACTGGTCCGATGTCCGAAACAAGGGGATACTCCTGGGGATAGGGCAGCAAGCAGCACGACGAAGAAAGCTGAGGTAGGTGATGTCCTTCTCGTCCAGAATGCTCTCACCCCGTTGGCATCGTGACAGAAGAGGGCCGGCAAGCTTGCCGATCTTGCCTGCGGTCATCGAGAACAGCCACATGGCGTCACCACGAAGCTTGCTGGCCTCTTGCATGTCCAGGCTGCGCTGGGCAATTGCCTGATCAATTCTTGTAGTCAACTTGTGCACGGTAGAATCCTTTGGTTGCACGTATATGCACAGCTCGTCAGGAACAGCGCCTACGTGAATAGAGGCACCCAAGTATGTTCTGTCCGCAGCCGTCGGGAACCCCTTGGTTGGCTGGGGCGGCGATCCCAGCAGCGTGAAAGCTGACAGCACACCAAGGCGGGACACCGACGCATCTCTGAGCAATTCCAGCGCCAACTCATCATCAAAGTATGCCGCCGAAATGGAAGCTGTGCATCTGCGAGCGATGGCAATACCCAGCATAGGAAGTCTATTAAAGTTGACCACAGCGCTCTCCAAGCCAAATGCCAAACCATAAAGGATAATGAAGCGCCAGCCATTTGGAGTCCAAATAGCCACGACGGAGAACCGCAACTGTTCATCTTTGACTGGGTGTCCACGGTATGCATCTGGCAGGTCATCTGCACCCAGGCGCGGAGCCAACCAGGGTAGAGCATCCACTGGGACGTCTGCCGTAACAGATGCCAGTGTGACTTGCACACCTGCACGGCGTAACGCTGCCACAACTGTCATGCGGATAACAGCCGGCACAAAGTCAATGTTCGTGGTGTGGATAGTCTCGGGCATCAAGGTCGCCTTGTTATGAAGAGACTTCCTGGCATTGTCAATGACACGTGGCTTCCCACTAGGATCTATGACCAAAAACCTCTCTAGTGGGCGCCACTGCCCTGCACCGAACCTCTGGTCGAGCTCCTTGGACGTATAGAACTCAGAGCAGTAGCCCTTCGCCTGTTCTTCAGTAGTGAGCGTGTAGATCAACTCAGGGTTTCTTGGAGGGCCAGATTCCAGGATTGATCTGATCACCTCTGGGGCCTCAGACAACCAATCTTCCTGGGAGATCGCAGCTGTGCCCAAGTCGCCATTGATAGCGCGGAAGATACCAGAGTGCTGGAAATCACCAATGACATCGAACCCATTGACGAAGGCGGCTGCCTGACGAGTATCAGGCCATCGTAGCAGTGCGGTCGCAAAGGCCATGAATCCCGGACGTTTCTTGATGCCGACCCTTCGTGCACTGGCACACTTGAACGGCTCCAAAGCGGTTTCCAGGTCTCGTAAGGCATGGGCAGCACGCTCCAGTAAAGATCTCTGCTTTGCTGCACACACGGGAAGGAATTCTTGCCAAACTGCCCACTCCTCGACGACAAAGTGGATGTCAGCCTCCGGCCACGCCTGCGGCAGGAATGGCGACGGGAGATGAGAAGTCTGGTCCATATGCTGGCTTGGTCCCAGCCCAGCTGGCAGCAGATGGTCCATTCCAAGCTTGGAATCGCCGACATGACGCTGCCCTGTGAGACCTGCGAACATAGTTGCTCTGTCCTTTGCAGTAATAGGCGTAGGTCCCAAAATATCTGAGCAGCATCCTCTTCCTGCCTGAAAGGCTGCGAACCGCTGGAGCTCCCAAAGCTCACAGCGGTCCAGCCTGCGGCAAGTGATTTGCCAGACTTTCGCCTTGATGCTACAGTCCAAAAACTGGTGGCGCATATGACGGCAAATGGCATCAGCCGAAATGAGGCCTGGGAAGGAGGCCATCCGTGCTGGCTCCCACACAGTGCCATCGAGGCGACCCTTGAGGGCACTCTCAGAGTATCCCTGCAAGGGCGCGGGGCATGATGCTGCAGTACTCAGCTGGATCAAAGAGAATATGAGCACAGCAACCACTGGGATATGAAAACCATTGCCCACCAAGGAGTTACAGATCTGAGTGCGACGCGCTGAGGATTCACAAGATACTCCAGCCACAACGGCGGGCGGTAGACCACTCATCATGCAACGCTCCTCTGGGTCAGGTCGCCGCCATTCTTCACCACGCCATAGCAAGTTCTCGTCCTCATAGCTCGCTGGAGGGAATCTGCGATTATCCTTCTCGTAGCGGCTGCAAGCCTGGGCTGAGACACCCTCCTTGTTGTCGCCAGGGTGGTAGAATTCACGTGTAAAGGGGAACAAGGCACCCTTACCCTTCTGCGCCACCACTTGGCTTGCATCGAACAGTGGGGCGAACCCAGCTTTGAAGTTCACACGAGGCGGGACTGGCTTGGTTCCCACATACACCAACTCCATATTGTACTCCTCGTCTTCGTGTATTTCCCACTGGGGTGGCAGTGTCACGTTCTTAGAGGCCAAAGTCGCCTCAGGGCCGCGCAGCCAGTACAGCCGCCTACGCTTCACCCAGCCACAGCGGCTTGAGGAACATAGAATAGGAGGACAGTTGAGCCATTCACTATATTGTGCAATAACTTCCTTTGGGGCCCCAGCAACATTCTCCAAGAACTCAAAGACGGGTAGGTCAGTTATTTTGCGAAATTCTGCTGCCAGGTCTGCGAGTATCTTTGGCTGGAGTGCTCTATTATCCTGGAGTCCCTTACGCCCAGGATTCAGGCTGCTGTTAGGTTGACATGGGGAACCACCACCAATAATTACCCCACGAAAATCCTTAGATTTGAGCAACTCCTGAAACATTGCTATGTTGATGTCTTCAACTCTATCCACATGGACAATGTTTGGCATGCACTTTTTCACGCACTGTACTGCGTCAGTATCGATCTCAGCTGCCAATGCTATGAAGTTCATGCCCAGCGAAAGGAGTGCTAGAGCCAAGCCTGACAAACCAGACCATAGCTCCACCACGAGCCACCTTCCTCTCAGTTCTTGAGCTTCTGGAACTGGTAGTTGGAAGAGATCTCCCTGTCCACGCCAAACGACTGGTTTAGCCGCCAGCAGAGCCTGAGCCACCCGTACATGCAAGGCTGGCAGCAGGACGACCTGCTGAGGGGCCTTCACAACGAGAGCACCTTCCAAAGGTGTCTCATGTGCAGGCAAGCTCTTGCAAAGACTGATGTGGCGGCTCCCTCCCGGCAAGGAAGAAGCCTCTGCCTGTCAGTGCTCCTTGTGCTGCTGCCTGGTGTGCTTCTTGCTGCCGCACATGGATCCGTCTTTCTGGCGGACATCGCAGGAGTGAAGGTCCTGGCAGTTCCTATCCGTACAACCTCTAACGTCGTTGTAAGGTTTGCACAAGCGCTTGCCGCCCTTTGCCTGGGAGTAGGTCTTCCAAGGATCACTCTTCACAGCGTTCCTAGCTG
>CALGTP010000318.1 GCA_937902105.1 uncultured Actinomycetes bacterium | reverse complement strand
GACGATGATGCCACCCTCGCCAACAAGCTGGCGCAGAGAGCTATTACTCTCGGCCTCGCAAATGTTGAGGCAGTGGTGAAGGCCGCTGATGGTAGCGCAGCTGTGGCAGACGAAGTGAATCTGAATGGGAAGATGCTGGAGACCGTGAAGGTCGCTGATGGTAGCGCAGCTGTGGCACACACAAGTAATCCGCATGGGAAGAATAAGATGACTGCCGCACAAGCGATGGTTGCTGAGAAACATGAAAGACGCGCCAATTCTGATTCTGATGATGACTGGACAGCGCCAGCAGCAGCACAGCACGAAGCAACAGTTGGACATAAACGCACTATGGACGCTCTTCGAGTAGGCAACCGAGTAGGCAACGAGGAGATGTCCGACAGCACTATTGCAATGGTTATCTTGGCCAAGGACTCAACGGCTCCAGGGCTTGGAGCCGAGCCCTCTGATCCAAACGGTGACCGGAGCGTGGTGTGGTTGCAGAATCACCACCTCGCGGTCAACGTCGCCGAATCGACATCAAAATGGCGAGTGTTCGTCATGGAACACGGTGAATCGTCATTCTGCGCGAAGGAGATCATTGCAGGCTTGGGATTGCTCCGACCAGGTGCCAGCCCGATGTTGCTCGCGTCCGCCCCCATTTGTCGCTATAAGGAGGCCCTGAGCCGAAATGGTAAGGCGGGCATCCCAGGTGACGAAATCGATCTGATGTTGGCTACGACCTGGGCAGGACAGATGAGGGGGCACGCTATGATGTCGAGCGTCATTCGTGGCATCAACGAAGTGGTGACATTGAAGTCAGTGGGCTCCCATCCGTACGTGGTGCTCACCTTCCTCCAGTGCTTCACTCACAGTGCCACATTCGATAAGGACGAGGCCTGGCTACTTGACAACTACCCTCATCTCGTATCTCTACTGCACCGGCCGGCAGCAATCGTGATGGCACACGATGGGACGGAAACGCAAGCGTGCCATCACGGAAAAGCATATTACCGACTCCTTTTAGCGCAAGTGGAGGACATGGCTCCTGGAACCAAAGACCAAATCTTCACAAAAGGGAAAGGCGTTCTTCTCCAGAAGGTCAACCGTCTGATCAAAGACGTGAAGGAGGGCCATGCGAATGAAGCCAGGATGCTCTTTGAACACGACGCAGAAGGACGACCAATAGTGAGCTTCAACATGCTTGCCAAGATGCAATGGGCGACTGACGTCTTCAAGGAAGAGAGTGGTTACCAAGGTTCAGTTAGCGCTTCTATGCCCGTGCAGCCACTACGACAGGCTACGCAGTCCTCTCAGAGAAGCAGCAATAATGCAGCCGCACCCTCGAAGAGTGGACACCGACCCGCCGCAAGCTCGCCTGCACCCGACGCAAGATCGCCGGTGACTTCAATCTTGAAGTCCTCCTTAAAGTCCTCCAGTGGCTCAATGTCGACGCAGGCGGGCGCGTTGTCGCAAGTCCCGTCCGCGAGAAAAAAACCAGCCACTAAACGAGGCCCGTCATCACTTGCAACCCTTCGGCCGCAAAGGGCGTGCAATGACGGCGGTGGAGATAACGGCGAACATGAAGGCGATGACAGCTCGTTGGTAGCCTCGTTGATAGAATCTCTCCAGGGATCTCCGACGCAATCAGAAGACATCTCTGACGTCCTCAAGCGTACTAGGGAAACTGCAGATTCCAAATTTGCAAAGACGAAAGACGCGGGCGTGGCATCCCAATATATCACTCAAAGAACAAGTTTCCTGGTCAACGGATCATGGACGAAGAAGCTGAAGGAGATGGAGATGAAGGCCCTTCACGTAGTGACGCTAGACGAACTTCGAACGGTCGAACTATCAGCACAATCATACTATGAAGACCTTGTGAGCGCTTTGAATGTGTTGACGTCAATGAACCAGAAGTTCAACCCTGATTACACCCCGCGCGCGACACAAAGAACTACGTTGGAGTCGATCTACACCGCTGTTAAGCATACGCTGGCGAAGGCTAAGACGAGACTAAACGACGAGCAAGCGGAGAGCAGGAAGCGGTCTCGAGGTGCAACTCCGC
>CALGTP010000317.1 GCA_937902105.1 uncultured Actinomycetes bacterium | reverse complement strand
TTGCAGTGCAAAGAGAAATGTGTTTTGCTAGTCGAGAAACACTTGTGCAACGATATCATGAACCGTGTGAAAGAATCGAGCTATGTATGTGCTGCGTTCTGTAGTTGGCTATGTTTGCGCTGTTTTCCACACAAAGCCCATTGGGCTGGAACCACAAAGAGCTCCGGGGACGCAGGAAATTTCAAGTCAAAGAAACAAGTCGAGGAGCATATGAGCGCAAGAAGAAACAATCAGGTGAGCCTCTTGCAGCTCCGCTCAATCGCCTTGTTTTCAAGCATGCTTTAGCAGAGCAAGATGAGCGCAGTTTCTACGCACGAGCTGTTGTAAATCACGAATAACACGCACAGCATTCGCTACCCAGACTACAGCAAAACATGCGTTGCGCGTGCCATAGAATGAAGTAGTCTTGGGACGCATGAGTGACACGCACGGTGTTCGCTATCCAGACTGCAGCAAGACACGCGTTGCACGTGAATAGAATTGAGTAGTTTTGTAGAAAGTAGAATCTGACTCGGCACATATGTTTCGTACGACGAGCAATCCTTTCTATCGTGCGGCACCACTGTAAGCGTGCAGACAGAGTACACGTTGACAAAGACACGAGTTGCACTGCCATTGTAAAGCAGGTGACTTTTGTTGCTAAGTAAGACACCCGTACTTGCAAGAGTACCCTGACACGGCCCAAGACAGACACGACGTCCAAGGGCATGTGAAGCTGTTGCTGAACCTGGTGCAATTGATTATAGTACCGTATTGAAGATGCCACCAGGGGCCAATGTAGTCACCGTCCAGTGTCCTTCTGAGATGTGCGGGAGTTGTGGCAAGGAGATGGAGCAGGACTGTTCCTGGTTCGGCGTAGAGGCTAAAGTTCTAGGAGTCGGTGGATGGCATGTTGTGGATCACGTACCTAAGAGATGCAGGAAGAAAGGCTGCGACCGCAAGGACAAGCTAGTCTGGCACAACTTCTGGACAGATAACAAGTCAGCTTGGTGGTGGTGGCCGCAGGGCCATCAGATGGAATACTTCTTCATGTGGCCAGGATGGGGGGTGACCACGCAGTGGTTGCGGCAAATGTCTAGGAGAGTGGTGCACCATTTTGCGTCTTTCCGTGGAGAAGCAGGTGTACACAAGGCAGAAGCAGACTCACAAGGACAGACAAGCCTTGTACCGGCAAAGTCGCATTTGAAACTGCTTCGTGCATGGCTGATGTGGCGATTAGCTGTGGCCTTAGGTTCAAAAGCGAACAACAATGGAAAAGCACATGCCAGAAGCACGCCTTTGG
>CALGTP010000316.1 GCA_937902105.1 uncultured Actinomycetes bacterium | reverse complement strand
CCTGCTCGACATGTCTGTCTCACAGTTAAGCTCCCTTGTGCACTTACACTCGACATCTGATTACCAACCAGATTGAGGGAACCTTTGAGCGCCTCCGTTACTTTTTGGGAGGCGACCGCCCCAGTCAAACTACCCACCAGACACTGTCCCTGATCCAGATCATGGACCGAGGTTAGAAACTCAAAACGATTAGAGTGGTATTTCAACGATGACTCCACGAACACTGGCGTGCCGCTTCAAAGTCTCCCACCTATGCTACACAAAACGTTCCGAGTACCAATATCAAGATATAGTAAAGGTCCCGGGGTCTTTCCGTCTTTCCGCGCGTAACGAGCATCTTTACTCGTAATGCAATTTCGCCGAGTTCATGGTGGAGACAGCGCTCAAGTCGTTACGCCATTCGTGCAGGTCGGAACTTACCCGACAAGGAATTTCGCTACCTTAGGATGGTTATAGTTACCACCGCCGTTTACTGGGGCTTAAGTTCTCAGCTTCGCCTTGCGGCTAACCAGTCCCCTTAACCTTCCAGCACCGGGCAGGCGTCAGTCCGTATACATCGTATTGCAACTTCGCACGGACCTGTGTTTTTGGTAAACAGTCGCTTGAGCCTGGTCTCTGCGGCCTTCCAACGCTTCGGAGGAAAACTCCTACACGTCAAAGGGCCCCCCTTCTCCCGAAGTTACGGGGGCATTTTGCCGAGTTCCTTATCCATGATTCTCTCGATCGCCTTGGTATTCTCTACCTGACCACCTGTGTCGGTTTCGGGTACGGGCCGCTATAAATCTCGCTAGATGCTTTTCTTGACAGCATAGGATCATCCACTTCGCCTTACGGCTCGGCATCAGCTCTCAGGCATGTGTTACGCGGATTTGCCTACGTAACGCCCTACGACCTTACCCCGGGACAACCATCGCCCGGGCTGGACTGCCTTCCTGTGTCACACCATTGCTGAACTACTACAAACGTGGGGTCAGCGGTTCCATCACTCTGACAAAAGCCAGAGTAACTTCACGGCCTTAGCGCTATTTGGCTCGTTCTGGGCGAAAATAAGCGAGTACTGGAATATCAACCAGTTGTCCATCGACTACGCCTGACGGCCTCGCCTTAGGTCCCGACTTACCCTGGGCGGATTAGCCTGGCCCAGGAACCCTTGGTCATTCGGCGGACGGGTTTCTCACCCATCTTTCGCTACTCATGTCTACATTCTCACTCGTGCAACTTCCACGGTTGGATTCCTCCACCGCTTCACTAGTTGCACGACGCTCTCCTACCCATCCACACTCCTGGATCTTGCGACCTGGATGATGTGTGAATGACAGAACGTCGGTGGCGTGCTTGAGCCCCGTTACATTGTCGGCGCGAAATCACTTGACCAGTGAGCTATTACGCACTCTTTTAATGGTGGCTGCTTCTAAGCCAACATCCTGGTTGTCTATGCGACTTCACATCCTTTTCCACTTAGCACACGCTTTGGGAC
>CALGTP010000315.1 GCA_937902105.1 uncultured Actinomycetes bacterium | reverse complement strand
CGATCCATCGGAAAATGAAATCGAATTCGTGTCTGCTGCCTAAAAGCCAGGAAATGTGTTAAAATCAAACTGAATTGTGGCCAAGGAGCGTGCTGTCAGTGGTAGAAGGCTGTCGAAATAAAGCCCGTCCACTGCCACGCTTTGGGTAGTTCCTCTTCTTCGGCATGTCCTCGTTGTCATCCTCTGAGTCGCTGTCATCCTGTTCATCAACAACCTCATTGATATCTTTTCCCACATCGCTGGATGGATAAATGGCCGAGTGCTTGTCCCCAGGTGCTGTCAAAGTGTCCCGCTCGCCACAAACTGGCACGTTTTTCATGTAGTCCACGTAGACAGCGGATCCAGGGTCCACAAGTGACCTGGTCATCGTTTGTGTTGTGCCCGTCTCACCAGGAAAAAATGCTGATTGCTACAACATGCTACAACATGCAGTCAACAAAACCATGCAAACAGTTGGCGCTAGCTGATTCACTCAACCAGAGACGGGGAGGGGTGGCTTGTGAGTGCGTGGTATGATATGCATAACAACCTGCCTGATCTTCGCGAACTTGGCGCCCCTGGAACTTCCAAGCCAGGCTAGGTAAATCTTTTCCGTACTACCACTGTTCGCGAACCCCCTCATGCGGTTGAACCAGCCCATGTCCCGCATCTGTGCGACCTTGGCAACGAAACACTGGGCCCATCCGGGACGGAAAGGGATGCAATGCATATGGTATTGTATCATCTCATGCAAAAGGCTGCTAGAAATGCTAATGTCACTGAAAAAAGAATTGGGCTGCTTAGTGTTCTGCAAACCAGAGCAAAAGCTGAGCAGCTGACGTTGTACACCAACACGATTTCTTTCCAATTCAGTTTGTTGGCACTCAGCTGCTTCACGATTTCAACCTGGCAGGGAAGCATGCTGACATGGATTCAACAATGAAATCAGAAGCTGGCGCAAGCGCTATTGAATGGCTAAAGCAGACCAACATCAGCAAGCCTCGTTGGCCCGCAACTTCCCTGACAGAATCGCGATGAAGCCTTTGGGGCGCTTTCCGCCGCCGGTCTTTGAAAGCACAAACATGCAAGCTGACAAAAACGCAGCAAGATCTGTTGGCTCCAGTACTGGGACCTGCAGATATGTTTTGAACACAAACCATTATGAGCCGGCAAGCAATATTGAAAACAGGCATGTTTCTTGCAGTGATTCTGGCAGTGTCTAATTCATCTTGAACCAAAGCTTCTCCTAAACACTTCTGAAGATGACACAACACATCTGTTTGGTGACTAAGGCCCCTGCACGATTGAATTTCGTATGTCCGTGGTACGGTGTGAGGCTTTTAGCAACCTTGGGATCGTAGAACGCAAGCATTACCCCTTGCAAATTGGCCAGCACTGAAGCCTGCACCAAATTGTCCAATGATTTCTCTGGGGTTGGTAACACCCAAACCACAGCTTCTAAGCGCTTGGCGGAGCGGGTTTCTGCATCCAGCTTCAACTTAAGCATTGAATCCTCACTGTTGTCATCTACTGGATCGGTGGACGACCCTGTCCCAATGACTGGCAAGCCTTTGCCACTGCTGTTTTTCTGCTCGGTGTTTTTGTCCTTCTCTTTGTTGTCTTCGACTGGGAGCCCTTTGTACACAGCATACGCCTTCTCGATCTCTGCCACCTTGGATTTCACGGTCTCAAACTGTAGGAAATGCTGCACATTCGCACCACCCGTAGGAGGATTGCCCAACAAACCTTTGATCTGTTTCTGGAAGTCCTTGGACATGACCTGTCGCTGGATGCCAAAGATCAGCGCCAAAGGCTTGGGCAAGGCAGAAACCCAACTGAGGTCTTCATTGCTCTCGAGGATCTGTGAATATTCAAAGGGGCTCTCCATCAACGCTTGTGCCCTCTCAATCAACTGTTGCTCCTGTTCGCTTGCTGAGGTGAAGTGACACTGTGCCAGGAAATGCCGCGCCAGCCGCCTCACGTACATCCAGTAACCCAACGGACCTCCCCTGTTCATCAATTCCTGCTTCCCGAAAGGGTCTCCTTCTTTAGCCCAGAAGCACTCGAGGGCCATGGCTCCAAGGAGAAAGTCAAATTCAGGCCCTGACGTCGACTTCTGCGTCAAGATCAGAAGCTTGGAGTACTGATCATAAAAAGTGTCCCTGCCCCACTTGAGAGCTGCAAGGCCACTTGTCTGTGTGACGATTTTCGATTTCTTCATCATACTGCTGATGTTGAGTAATTGGCCGACCGTTTCGGCAGAAGGCTGCCGCAGTGCGCTGCTCCACTTCACTTTTTCCTTCAAATAGGTGGCTATCTTGGCAGGCAGCTCTGACTTCTCGTTCTTTCCCTTCAGCAGCTCCCTCACTTGGTCGACGAGTCTCACAAGCTTTTGCCCTGTCATGCCGAATAGATCCTGGTTGCCCTCAAAGCTCTCGGCCATGTTGGCATTCGCCACCATGGCAGCCTCATCCGATTCCAGGAGTTGAAAATCGTACGGGATAGACCTCAACTGGGGAAACTCGTCTCCACACTTATCGGTTTGACATTGAAAAAACTCTCTGACGTCAGACACGACTACACAAACTAATCAAACATGGTTTTGCCAAAAGCCCTGCCTGAACAAGCGGTGGAACTTCACGATGTCAATCAGCTTCGGAGCCCCACCCCCTGCAGGTGCCTTCCTTCGCCTCTCTGCATTTTCATTTTTGGCAAGGGCAAGGGCTCGCCAAGCACCAACCACAGCCAGACATAGCCCAACTCTTGACCTAACTCGTACTGAACAGGTGGCAGGCAGTTCAATCAGAAATGTTTACCTCCCCAGCCCTGTCCATCAAATAAAACTGGCAAAAAAGGCATTCGAACTGAAGACAAGGCACCATTCTCCCTTGACCGGGAGCTCGGCAATCGAATGCACCCTTATGGGGATGTTTTGATTACGAGGCCATAGCTTTGGTGCTTCCAGTACACCTGAAGAATTCCGATACTCCTTGTCCACGAACCTGAGCAGCTAAGTCAGGAGCCACCCATTTGAGATCAGATGTTCAACCGGGAAATTTAATGAAAAACCTACCAGAAACCTATCCATAAGCCAACCGCTGGTTGACAGGAATTTGGGGGTGGGGAG
>CALGTP010000314.1 GCA_937902105.1 uncultured Actinomycetes bacterium | reverse complement strand
TGGCGTGCCTTTTGAAGAATGAGCCTGCGAGTTATGGTATGTGGCAAGGTTAACCAGAGATGGGAAGCCGGAGCGAAAGCGAGTCTGAATAGGGCGTGTAGTCGCATGCTATAGACCCGAAGCGAAGTGATCTATCCATGGGCAGGTTGAAGCGGGGGTAAGACCCCGTGGAGGACCGAACCCACGTCAGTTGAAAATGGCGGGGATGACCTGTGGATAGGGGTGAAAGGCCAATCAAACTTCGCGATAGCTGGTTCTCCTCGAAATGCATTTAGGTGCAGCGTCGTGCGTTCAGTACCGGAGGTAGAGCACTGGATGGGCTAGGGGTCCTACAAGATTACCGAACCCAGCCAAACTCCGAATGCCGGTACTCCAGAGCACGGCAGTGAGACCACGGGGGATGAGCTTCGTTGGTCGAAAGGGAAACAGCCCAGATCATCAGCTAAGGCCCCTAATTCAGGACTAAGTGGAAAACGATGTGGGACCGCGAAGACAGCCAGGAGGTTGGCTCAGAAGCAGCCACCCTTAAAAGAGTGCGTAACAGCTCACTGGTCGAGTGATTTTGCGCGGACAATTCAACGGGGCTCAAGTACAGAGCCGAAGCTACGGGATTCATCGCAAGATGGATCGGTAGAGGAGCGTTGATGGTGCATTGAAGCGGCGGGATGACCCGACGTGGAGTTCCATCAAGTGAGAATGCAGGCATGAGTAGCGAGAGAGGGGTGAGAAACCCCTCCGCCGTAAATCCAAGGTTTCCTGGGGAAGGCTAATCCTCCCAGGGTAAGTCGGGAGCTAAGGTGAGGCCGAAAGGCGTAATCGATGCACAACTGGTTGATATTCCAGTACCACCGTGTTCGCGTCAAGTCCAATATTGGTGACGTGGGGGCTGCCTTCGGGCGAACCCACCTAGCTGGTGGCGGATAACTAATGGAGGACGCAGAAGGGTAGGTTAACCGGGGCAATGGTAGTCCCCGGGTAAGCGAGTAGGGCGATTCGATGAAAGTTGAGTCATAAAGCCTGAGACGTGATGCCGAGTCGTTTAGACGAAGTAACTGATCCCACACTGCCAAGAAAAGTCCAGTAGTGAGTTAACACGGTGCCCGTACCCCAAACCGACACAGGTGGATGAGTAGAGAATACTAAGGCGATCGGGAGAACTATGGTTAAGGAACTCGGCAAATTACCTCCGTAACTTCGGAAGAAGGAGGACCCTTTTTGGTAATAGGACTTCGCGTTCT
>CALGTP010000313.1 GCA_937902105.1 uncultured Actinomycetes bacterium | reverse complement strand
GGCGGTGTGGATGCGGTATGTTGGGCTGGCATATAAATTCAAATTACAATCTAAAATTTCAAGTAGTCAGTACTACGTCATTAATACAATATGATGTCATTGGGCTGGCATCTACATTCAATTTACAATACGAGGCAACACATATTCCGAATTATGTGCTACCTCTCAGAGCGCGTGGGTAGGACCTCTCACTGAGTTAGTAAGAGGTCCCACCCACGCGCCCCCCGACCTGCCGGCGTGCTGTCATGCCGACCTTTCCGCGGCTGTCGAGAAGCTTGTCACGGAGTGCTGTGGAGTGCTGTGCTTTATCTTCAGACCACAATGCCGGGGGCTAAGATCGCCGATTGATCGGGCGCATGGCCGTAGGTTAGCGCTCTGTAGAATTTTAGAACTGTGTCTAACGTCGCCAGGGCTTTCCGAACCTGTCTCACCCGGATCGCTTTGACTTTGCTCGCTGGCACCAGGAGCTTCGTCAGATTCTTACTGAAGGCGACTTCATCGATAGAGCCTCGCACTCCCGTGGTAAAGTTGATCTGTTCGACCCTCCAAGATCCTTTCTCTTCACTTGTCGGTTTCCTGTTTAGCCAGCTGGTGAGGGCGTTCACAAATGATCCGTATCGCTCGTTTTTCCGCTCTTCTGTTCTTGTGATGAAATCGTCCCAGGAGTCGTCGGGCCTAGTGAATTCCAGAATAAAGACTGCCTTGTCCTTCCAGTTAACCGCCATCCCGTCTGGCCGGCGTCTCCAAAAGCGGTCTTTGTAGTGTTGTTCCGATAGGGGCTGTGTCAGTGTCTTCTCCTCCTCCGTAAGCTCCCTTGACATTTCCTCGCCGCGAGCTTCGTTCCATATCTCCTCCAAGCAGTCATGGGGCTCCTTGTCTAGTTCCAGCTCCCGGACGAAGTCTTCGTGCGAGATCAAAGTTTTAAACGACATTTCTTTGTGGATCGTGATAAATTTCATTCGGGCATGAGAGTTCTTCATCAGGTCTTGCTGTAGCTCCTCCCAGCACAAGTGATGGGCTTTCGTTACCATGTCTGTCATACCCAGACACTCTGCGCTTTGGATGTGAGCCATCGATTGGATCGGAAGGTATTCTGGCACTGGTCGGTGTTGAGCAATATATGCTTTCCTGCACAGTTCGCATGCTGCCGTGGGATGCTTGCCTATTTTGTGTAACCATTGGCCAGTGGGAAAAGTACCTGTGATCACTTGGATGAGTCTTCTTCTCGTCTGGTGTCTGATGTTTCTGTCGCGGATAACTGAGCCCAAGACGGCCCGGCTCTCCTTGGTGCGTAGTAGAAAGTCTAGAGTGAAGGTTGAGGTGATCGCTCTCGCAGGAGGATTCTTGGGACTGTTGAGATGTCGGACATCGAAGAGATCTAGCCACGATTCATTCGGGGTTGCGAGCTCCGGGAAGATACGTAGTATTTCTGTTATTCGATGAGGGACTAGTATATCCAAGGCTAGTGCCCTTGCTATTCTTTCTTGTCGGGTGTGGCTCATGAAAGGCCCAAATTGCGGGTTCAGATCAAAGGCTTGGAGCTCCTTAGTCGCTGTCTGTAAGGTGACGAAGGGCTGAGATCCGTCCTCAAGCAGGATCTGTCTTGCCCCACGCCGGCCGCTGTGGCTGTTCTCCATGACTCCTAGACGGTGATTGCGGAGCTTCTTCAAGCATTGAAAAGTGTGTTCCGATTGTTCAGTTCGCAACGCGCCTATCAGTTGCCCCGAGCCACTTGCTGTCGATGTGGCTTTCCATTTAGGCAGCAACCTGCCCAGAGATTTCTGGAGATATGCATGAGCGGCGCCCCATTTGAAAGCTTGACGCACCCCTCTTGACCACGTCCCGCGTCGGTGCTTCCCATGTTTGTCAGTCCATGAGTAGACCATTCTGTTTGTTCTGTCGTTCCAAATGATGCATTCATTTTCTCTGCCAAGTTCTGCTTCCGTGTCGGCATCTTCGTTTAGAGGTTCGCCACGGTGCGCCTTCACTTTGATTAAGAAGGTGGAGGCCTTGTTTACATACCGCTCGTGTAGTAACTTGAGCACCTCCCTCAGAATGTCCGAGTCTGCGCAGTGGTGCAGGGCCACCCTCGCCCCCTCACCCACCCACTTGAGTATCGTGTTTAAGGTGTTCTCGCTGTCGCAGAAAAGAAGTAATGCCTGGTCTCTGGGTGCTATTCGAAGAGCTTCGGCCAGCGCCCCCATTTCTGGTCTATTCGATCCTGCACCCTCCTCCGACCTGCCGATCTGCACATTGTGTCTAAGAGTGTCGTTGTTTAAGCCAACACAACCCGCTCCCATGTTTCCTTTCTCTGAGCCGTCTGTGGCCATTGTGTTTGCATTACATTCATATCCTCCTAGACGTCCGACTTCCGTCCCCAACCAGTATTCTCTCTCCGGGCCATCCAGACGCAGTGTGCACTCGTCTTTTTCGCTCTCTTGATACCATGCCTCGTTGAGATTCTCCAGCATTTCCTTGGATATTAGTGTGGATTTATTAGCCCAGCAGGCCATGTCGTGATTACCGCTATTTAAGTCGAGTTTGCCTCTCTTCCACCAGCCTTTTTCTCTGAGGCCTCTGCCTTTTGCTTCCATAGCTACGCCATCAATTGAGTCCTGAAGGGGCGGTTCGGAGTGCTCGGAGTGGTCACCACTCAGCTTCCTTTGGCCTTTTAACTTCGGTTTTCTGGAGCTCCATACCAGCGCTCCCAGTTTCTTGAAGCCAGTTTCGTCTTCTGAATCCGATTTGGTATTTGGTCTCTGTCTGCAAAGGATTATCCAGCCTGACTTGTGGTTTGCGGATATTTCTGACATACATATTTTCCGATCTTCATCCGAGAGTGATTCCCAGAGGTAGACAGTCGGACCGGCCGTATGTCCCCAGAGATGTTTGTCGCCCCTGAACGCCGAGGTGAAGAAGGGGGGAGCCGTTATCATGGATTCCCCTTGGATCCTGGTTGCTCCGATAATGTCCTTCAAGGCTCGTAGAACCCTCCATGACGGCGACCTGTACCCCTCCTCTTCTAGTTTGTCTTGATGCTTACATTCTATGTGGATTTCAGGTATCAGATCGCCGACTCTCTCCTCCCATTGATGTTGGAGATGGTTCCATGTACTGCTCATGATTGTCCAGGGTTCCGTCAGTGATCTATTTGACGAGAGGCCTTCTGCCGAGAGGATGACATGATCGCCATGTCTGTGTTCCCAGAGCATTGATGTGGTCAAGACCCTGATGCCGCCGTCCATGGGGATCTCTCCGTCTAGACGCCATCCCTCCATGAAGCTTCTTTGCAGACTTGGGCCTTCGTTGTTGGGCAGGAGGTCCGGATCTGATGCTGTCAGGGGTGTTGATGATGATTCCCATCTCCCGGACATCTTCTGCGGAGGGATCATGTGTGGGCGAATACTAGTGGTGCCATCCTGGCCGCGTTCGAGGACCCACTCCACAGGGTCAACCGCAGGCCAACTCCCCCAAAGTAGATCCAATTCCTTCATTTCTGTCATGAGAAGATGGTTGGAGCCTATTTGGGCTTGCTGTCTGATGTAGTCAGAGATCGCTGGTGCTAGACATACTTTCATTGCCCGGCATTCTGGGCAGCCCGAGTGGCTGTCAAACGGCCGCTCTGCGCTCGGAGAGTTTGAGGAAGTCGATGAGCTCAGAGAGTTTACACTCTCCTCCCCTTCCCCCATTTCAAACTCGGCCGGGTCGGCCGTCTCTCCACGCTGTTGGTTGAGTTCTTCCAGTCCTCCAGGTTGGCGGCGCTCCCCCGCCCTGCAGTGTGGACAGCTAGGGTTATCAAAACGATAGTTCAGCGTGGAGCAGGCGGCTACCTCGGTGATGTCGTAGCCCATCTCCCTAGAAGATAGCCAGACTTCTCCTGTTGAGTCTGCTAGTCTGCTGTTTGAGGTTAGGAGTTCTCTGATCTTGCCGATATCCAGCAGTGTGTCACCTCCCTGGGGGTCGTCTGGATTTACTGTGTACCTTGGATCGGCCGTTCTGAAGAGAATGCCGACGTGCCCTGCTCTTTCGTCGTCATCGTCTTCTGTGTCGGAGGAGCCTCTGATCTCGAGGCTGCGCAGTCTGCCTTTGTTCCGGGTTGAGAGCTTGCGTTGGGGGACTGGGTCGGGTCTGACCGGCCGATTGGAATGGGCATGCTGACGAGGGCGTTGATTCAGACCCTGTGGCTGGCTTGTACCTTTGTAAATGTGCGGAGGGCACTGTAGGCATCTTTTGGTGGTCTGCTTGTTGTTCTTCCACTCCGATGACGAGAACTGGTCTTCCAGCTTGAGTTTGTTGCAGCCCGCACAAAGTTTTGAGACCACTTTTCTGACGGGATAGGCCCACCAGCCCGTCCCCCCATGAGTTGGATTGATTTCGAACCAGTCTTCGGGCAGCAAGAAAATCTTCATTACTCCCGTGTGCCCTTTGATCTTCTCGGCGCGCAGCAGTTGGTCGCATAGAAATTTATCCGTCTGTGATAACAGGGCCCGGCAGCTCTCCGGTGAGCAGCGTCTTATTTTTACTAGGAATTCCATATCTGCTAGATCTGGCGCTGACGAGAGTGTATGTCTTGTTTGCATCCTCGCATCCAAGACTTCGTCCACCAGCGCTTCTCCGAGATTGTGTATATTCGTTGCCCCTACGGCCGGATCCTGACGTGCCTTTTGACGCTTTTTCCTGGGTGACTCCATTTGAGACTTTAAGGCATGATCTAATAACGAGTCGACAGTCGCCCTCCATGCATCACCTGTCCAGGCTTGGAACATTGGATCAATAACAGACTCCTGCCAATTCCCTCGATGGAAGGGATGTAGACGGGCGCAGATTTCCTGCCACCAAGCTTTCGCTTCACTCAAGCTGATAGTTGACGGTTCTTCAAGTTGCCTCCTCAGCGACTTGATCAGGCCGGTGTGGTTGACAGCGTCGAAATGGGCTTTGGTACCTGCTTTCGGAGCGCAACCTACCATGTGTTTCTCGTCTTCTCTCGGGTTACCTTGAGCATCACGTAGCACCAGATCCGTCTCACATGAGTCGATCCACTTGAGCCAGTTCGTAAGTGAGGTTTGGTAATGAAGGATTCCGCCTGGTGCGAGCTGCTCCGGGTTGAAACCGATGTCGTTTAGATCTATTAGGTCGATGTATTTCTGAACTAGCGCTCGCGTGCGAAGACCTAGTCCCTCCACCCTGGGGATTAATGGTCTCCAAGTCTGCTTGCCCTCATGCGCTTGCGAGGCCCGCAATTCGTCCGGAAGGTAGAAGTTTGGTGCCTCTGTGTTTTTTGTCGAGATTGGCTTACGTCGTTCCATCGGGAGTCTCGCCGGGCTGATGTTTCCATTTTCCATAAGAATCGGGACCGCACTGTGTAGGGCACTCGCACCTGTCCAGATAAGATTCCAGGTTTCTTGCGAGAGGTTCCAATCCTCTGCTCCCCAATCCTCCTGTTTGCACCCCAAGCGCACCAGGTGTTTGAGCACCAGTCTCGGTTGCCTCGTGAATTCCGCCCAGCTGAGCAATGTTGGCCTGCTTACGATATCCTGCTCCGGTTCAGACAGAGCTGAGGCGCTGGCGCACTGGTGACATATGTCCTCGGAGCAGAGGATGCAGAGCCAGTGTTTGTCGTTCTGGAATGCCCGTTTACAATCGTTGCATTCATAGTTGCCCTCTCTGTAGTCGTGACGCTCGAATGTCATGGGGTGTTGTTTGCTGCAGGCAAGAGCTGACTTCCCTTTCGCCGACGAGACTGTGTTATGACCAACCACCTCTGCGAACCAATGAGCCTTCAGGCCTGCCAAGCTTAGACATTTAGCTGCCAGGAGCCATTTGTTGGTTGTCGCTTCATTCCATGAGCGTAGCTTTGCTTCCTCTTGGAGATCCGGGAAGGAGTTGCACCACCACTTCCGTTTCGCTTCTTCCAAGTCTAGAAGAGTGATTTGCTTGAGGACATCGTCATGTCTGAGGCATCTTTCCAAGTGAGCGCATATTTCTTGCCCTATTACTGCTTGGGGCAGAATATATTCGCCCCCCCCGAGCTCCTCCGGAATGGCTAGGATGCATGACGCTGTCTGGATTGGGATTTTCCAGGCAGCTTTATATGCTTGGAGCCATAGGCTTTCCAGGTGTTCCACTTCTTTTTCTGACCAGGCCATGACGGCTGCAGAGTATCGGAAGGAGCCTATTCCCTTGCCGATAAAGACGTCGATTACTTCCTCCGGTGGCAAGGGGTTCCCTAGCACCAGGTCTCTAGCTTCTTCAAGTCTTGAGAGGATTAGAGTCTTTGTTGCTGATTTGTCTCCACGGGCGTTTCCCCACACTCCTAGGTAACGTACAGCGTCTGTTGGTTGCAAGACTTTTATTTTGTCCGTCCCGAACGACACGGGCTCGGGGAGCCACTCCTGCCCCCTGGAGTCGTCGAAGCCTAATTCGAACGTCTTGTTCAAATTTATTTTCATCCCGGACCAGTCCTGAAACTTCCTGACGGCGTCGATAAGCTTCTGCATGTCCTTCTGTGATCCGGCAAAGATGCTAATGTCGTCCGCAAACGCTACGTGGTTGAAGTCATCGATGCCTTCCAGCCTATGGCTTACTCCCGTTGCTGACAGCATTCTGAGTAGGGCGTTGATGAATATTACGAATAGCGTGGGCGAAAGCACGCTGCCCTGTGCCACCCCTGTGTCTAGCCGTACCGTGGCACACGTTGCGTCATTGGGCGCTAGCCGAACGTTAGCGGCGTTGTAGAAGGACTTGAGGAAGTCTACATCTGGGATTTTGAAATTTTCCATTACCGCCCAGAGAGCTGATTGGCTCATTGCGTTGAAAGCGTTGGTGAAGTCTATGTCGATGCGGAGCATACACCTACCTTGCCTTTTCGCCGCATTAGAGAGCCCATCCATTTTTGCAATGTTCATGTCCGTGCTTCTGTCGGCCCTGAAGCCGCATTGACCGGGCTCCAAGAGGCACGCTTTGTTGACGATCCTCTGTAATCGTTCATTAAGAATGTATCCTATGAGTTGGTAGGTTCCGTTGAGCAGTACTACGGGCCGCCAGGTCGTCACGTTGTCCGGGTTGCCTTTCCCTTTGTACAGCATGCGGATAATACCTCTCAGTTCTTCCTCGGTCATTTCGCGAGCGATCGAAGCGTCGGATGACAATATTTCATTTGCCCATAGCCGGATGATTTCTCTCTCTTCATCATTCGCGTGAATGATCACTTCATTAGGGATCTGGTCAGGGCCCATGGCCTTGTTCGGTTTAAGGTAGGATGCAATGAATTTCTTCCATTCCTCTTCTGATACTTCATTCCGTAGACGGCTTGCTGTGTCGTTCACACATCTGAATGAGAAGATTCCCAGCTTGTGCATGAATTCCATGCATGGGACGGCGTCCTTGTTGGTCCTAAAGTTTTGGAACGACCAGCATTGATGACAGAAAGATACCATCTCCCTTCTTTCTTGTACCATCGTGGTGCTGGGCCGTCCCTGATGCGTTTTCGGGTTAGAATCCTTGGCCGGAACGGGGGTACTTGTCCGGGCCACGAGGTTATTCGGGGATACCCAGGCCTCCTCCAGCGAGTCCTGTGCTCGAACTCTCCATTTCTTTCTGTCGTCTTGCCACTCTAGAAGAAGCACTCCGATCTCCTTACCGTCGAAGTCGCTTGAAACGGGGACTCGGAAGCCCTCGCTCCGGAGAAGCGCTTGGTCGTTTACGTTCCAAACGTGCCCTGCGGGCTCGTCTAGACGAGATTGTCCTTGCTTTCTGATGATTGCCTCCACCTTTTCCAGCTCGAGCCGGTGAATTGTCTCGGTTAGCTTTCGGTGGTTATGGGTCGGTTGTTTGACCATGACCACCGGAGGATGCGTCGAGCATGTGTCCTGAGGGCAGCGGGCGAGGGGTGAGAATCCATCCAATTCATATTTAATTTCGAGCGAGGATGTCATATTTTCTGCTTTCCATGGACCTGTGTCCGACAGGAAGGCTCTGCAAAGTACGAGATCCGTGGGCCAGTGCCTGGTTTCGGATAGAGCATCCGGGAGCTGTTTGAGGGATTCGACCTGGATCGAGACTAGTAGGGCTTTCGTTGTCACCATTGACAGAACGAATGGATGGTTCGATGGGTTTTCTCTGTCGTGACCTTCAATCCGAGCTGCCCATTTCGTGAGAAGTGAGGACTTTGGGTCGTCTACCTCGACCCAAGAGAAAACCTTATCTGACAGGGTGCCTACTGAGCCTGCTCTCAAATGAGACGGGAGGTGAGACAGTGGCGGCTGGCCGCCGGACTCGGGGATACTGATTTCCGCTAGCTGACTCAGCCAGGTTGCCATGGAGCGTAGTGCCGCCTCCGTGGGTGCCGTCACGCGCAAGTTTAGTGTGGTTACCTGTGCGTGTTCTTCAAGCCTGGCGCTGATCCTAGGGATAGCCGCTATGAGATGATCAAGCCTTTTCTGCCAGTGTGCCTGCTGTGCGCCTGCTGCGAGGATCCAGAGAAACCCATTTTCGCGCCGACCCTCTAGTTGTTTCATTTCTGTGAAGTCGTTGTTGCTCTTGCTCGCCTGGCCTTCTTTTAGGTCGGAGAGCATTTTTGCCTGTTCACGCCGCTCCAGTTCATATCTCGTATGGTGTGATTGCTTTGTGCGCAAGACCTCCAAATCCTCCTGGTACGTTTCCATCAACGTCCTCAACAGATCCGGCCACTCTGGTATACGTACCAGCTCTGGGAGATCCCTGTCCGCTGCTTCCAGGTCCTCCTTAAGGTTCAGTTCGTGGAAGCACCACCTTGCCGCTGTAGATGCTTCATAGACTCCGTGAGTGCGTTGCAGGGAGCTCCGTAGCTTCTCTATGCACCTCATGAGGGCCAGCTGCTCCTTGCTTCGACCTGGACCTCTTTCCCTTGCCCGTGTGGATCTTGCTTCTTGACCTGTCTTCTGCATGCTTAAAGAGACCTTCGTGGTGAACAATGTCATGCCTTCCATGGCAGCGCGAGGAGTGACTATGTTGCCCTTGATGGCATCGAGAACTCGCTTTGCTGCTGGAATTGTGATCACGTCCACCCTGTGGCCTATGCGTTTATGCATCTTTCTATCGAATAGTGGTTTTCGATTTCGTTCAGATTGATTCGGGTCAGTAAGTGGCACACATGTCCCGATTAAATCAAGGGCGGCTGCGTAGGTGACCCGGGCATGATCTTGTGTTGGTCCGATGTTCCAGTCGACTTGTCCCCCCGGGACCTGTCCTGGGATGTTCCATAGGATCAGATGGTCAAGTGTAGCCGCCGAGCTACGTTGGACATCTTTCCTGGAATGGTGCACCGGGGATGTAATCCAGCCTTTGGTTTGTTGCACGAATGTCTCAAGAGCCGCGTCCACCTCCTCCATGTGTGGCGCGTTACCGGAGGCATAACCTTCTCTAGATCGGTGGTAGTCCGCGTTCATGTCGCCGCACATGATCCGTTTCGTGCCTTCGCGGTTCAGAATGAATTTTTCGAGGGTGTCAAAGGTCTGGCGTTGCAGAGATAGGTCCCCAGAGGTGGCGTTATGCATGTTGATTATGTCCATTTTTTCGCCTGACCGGAGAGTGGCCTCAAGAAATTGTACTCTGTCATGCTTGAGTTGTTTCCAGATTTTGCGGTTGCATGGTCCTTGCCACTCAATGGATTTCGCGCTTGTGATCACTTCCTTCGATAATAACGTTGCTACTATTAGGCAGGAGGTGCCACTCCATGAGCTCCTGGAGCTTGTGCCTAGGTGACACTTGTAGCGAGGGAATCTTCGCTCCAGCGTGATTCGTGTACGTTCTCGTTGGTTACGCTTGCATTTTACCTCCTGTAAGAATACTAAGGGCGGGCCGTTAGCCAAGATGTTCGGTAGTTCCGGGAGGACCGAGTGGAAGGCTGCTGGTCCCATATTCCAGGAGAGGATATTACCTGTCCTCTTCGGGCATATGAAGAACGATTCGATTTGAAGAGTTGTAAGCCATCTCTGTTGTTCATCTTCTGAGAGTGAGGACCATGCTTTCCACTTGTTCTGTTGGAGGCCTAGCAGCAACTTGGCTTCGTGCGCTAAGTGAAGCCGGCCTTCCTCTTCCAGCTCTTTGGTGAAAGACGACATATCTTTCATCCACATGGCTGACCAGAATCTGGACAGCAGTTGTCCCCCCTTGCCCCACAGAGAGTGCTCTTCAGCGGGCAGAGGGCCGCTCTCATCGACGTCATGTGCGGCGGTGTTATGTCTGGTTTCGTCTTGCCACCATCTCCACGCCCCTGTGATGTTGCGTGCCCCAACCAAGTCTCCACGCTCCTTCAGGTAGGTTCGCTTTGCTAGTCGCAGATGAATACGAGCCGGCGGTCTGACCGGGAGTAGGTTCAGTTCGTGTTTGTCATGGAGGCAGTATGTGCGAGATGCTCCCGTGACATCACCCGGATGGACTTTGGAGATCTCCTTTGTGAAGCGACTCTCGATGTGGAGTAGGGAGAGCCAAATCTGCTG
>CALGTP010000312.1 GCA_937902105.1 uncultured Actinomycetes bacterium | reverse complement strand
GTATGTATATATCTGTAACAACCCTATTTAATAGTCCCACCCCCACCCACTTACAACCACCATCCAAAGTGCATGCAAGCAGGCACCTTTTGTTTTCCGCGGTAAAAGTGCTGGTCCATAGAATCTCCGGTGACTCCTCAACTCCTTATCGAGTGAGCCACCATACCCCTTCCTTCGGGCATTGCGAGATAACTTAGAAACCAACCTTTACCCAGAACAGGAGTATTTCATAGGACCTAAAATAACCCCTCTTAGTATTATCAGCTCCAGGGCTCCCTATCCTTGAAAGGCACCTTGGCCTTCTTAGCAGCTGTCCTGCCGAGATCACTCAGTGACCTCTCAACCTTGCCTTCCCGGATTTTTTCATACAGCGCACGCCCAGAGGCCAGCATGTCTGGAAGAACGATCCAGGGGTGGCTGCCGACGTTGACGCGGACGCGCCTTGCCGCGTTGAACCCGCGAAAGTCTGAATTTGAAAGCGCATCCGCTTCCAAGTTCTGCAACCTCGGAGCCCAGTTGAGCTCGAGGACTTGCCCTCTGTGCATCAGCTGAGCTGCCAGTTCCATCAGGACAGCAACCAGCGGGAACTTCGTTGTGAGCAGTCTGGCGACCACGGACTTGTTTCCCAAGTTGTCCGTGGTGCCTGAGATGGTCAAGCTGCCCACCATGCCCTCCTCCCCTTCTGGAGGAAAAGCCACCAAGCAGCACAACGTCGCGAGGAGCTCCAGGGCGGCAATGACTCTGAATGGCTCACCCGATTCAAAAACCCAAGGGGCATTGAATCGAGTGAGCGTTTCTGAAAACCACCGGGCCTTGGCCGGATCGCTGTCTGGGCCCAGCTCCCAACCGCCGATGCAAACATCTTCTCCTTCTGCTTTGGCGTCTGCGCGGAAGGACTCCCGAGTCCAGTCAGCCCCATTGCCGCAAGGCAAGGACCTATAGCCCTCCTTGAGCATCCTCTTGAGGAACAGGACGATAAGGCGAACCATAGCCGGCAGCGGCAGGACAGCGTGCCTTGGCACCGCCGAGGCCCATGCGTAAAGCGGCCCAAGGAAGGGCTTCAGGAGGTCCACCGCGTTCAATGCGAAGCCCCATCTGCCCAGCACCGACGCGAAGTCGCCCATATGGACCGCACCCTCCGTCAGGATACGATCCGCCCATCTAATGAGCCAGGCTGCCCGCGGAGCGCTGATGCCGACGAGCCTCAGGTTCAGGTCGGACCAGTACCCGATCCAGTCCAGCGTCAGCCCGCCCCGAAACTTTTTCCACGCAAAGGGCACGCCCATGACCACCAGGAAGAAGACCGCCAGGAGGATGTTCTCGTGAGCCGCGTCGCCGCAGGCAATCCAAGCATAGTCATCTGAGTAGAGCAGCTGGAAGAGCCATTCACGGAACATGACCGACCAGACTGCCCTGCTGAGGCCTGCCGCTTCCCTTGCCCAGTGGTATCCCGCTGAACCGACGCCGAACGTGCCGACCTCGTTCAGCCAAAGTTTTCCAGGACGCAGTTGGCAGGCCTGCAGTCCCCATTCCTTCCGCATGACTCGTGGCAGCCGATGGGCACGGGAAACATCGCCCACCAGCCCGAAGGCCACGCCGTGGCCCGCCGAAAGTTGGTTGACCCGGCGGAGTTCACCCGCACCTGGATATCTGTGCTGGTCTCGGGCACGAATCCGCGGATTGACGACCACGTCATGTGTACCATCATGTATCACACGAAACGTGGTGTCTCCCTTATCGATGGCGCCAATGGCCGCCACCAGGAGATCTTCGCCGTACTCCGCCCTCGCTGCCACCTCCTCTACCTCTCTCATCGCCCCAAGCTCCGCCTCCTCACGGAACTGGGCTTCGATCTGAGCGGTCTGGCACCTGGCCGAGGAGTAGTTCTCCTTGTCATGCGGCGCCTCCTCCTGCGCCTCGTACCTCCTCCAGCGTGTGCGCCGCTCGAAGACGGCCGGCACACGAGGCATCCTGCCTTTGATGCCTATCGTGACTCCCTTGGAGAAGGAGACCGAGGAGGAGTGGAAGACTCGGTGGTCCGGGTCGCCTGCGAGTCGCAAGTGCTCCTCAATGGCTTGAAGAAGCAGTGGCTGCCTGGCTGGAGGCTCCAGGCACGCCAGCTCCGAGCCGTACTCCTCGAGCACGTGGAGCCAGCGAAGCCTCCCCTGCCGGACCACCTCCTCCGGAAAGGGCGAGCTCTTGTAGTGCCCGCATGCCAGGCCAAACAAGACCCTTTTGATCTCAATGGCCCCTGCCAGTACTTTCATGAGCTCCGCTCTGACTTCCCATGTGAAGCCAGACTCTTCAAAGCCACGCCGCTCTGGCGGCCACCTCCCTGGGCTGCAAAGGCCGGCGCCGTCCTCGAAGGGCTTCTCGCGGCCCTGGACCTTAATGGCAAGCTGCCGGCCGTACCCCATATTGCCGGAGCCAAAGGGAGGCTTCCACACACCATCTTCGTCGAAGTCGGAGTCCGGCTCGCCGTCGTCTGCCACTTCCGAAGCCACCTCCAATCTCGACTTCAATAGCAACTTCCCCCCCCCCCTGCCGCAGGAGTGGGGACCTGGGGCTCCTTGGGCTCCAGGTTCACCTTCAGGAGGAAGTCATCCAGAAGAAGTTTCGCTAGCGCCCGACACATCGCCGGGGGATAGGCAGCAGAAGGGCTCGTGGCGAAGCCGCCCTTGCCGTCGCCGCCGATCAGCGGCGCGTGCTGGTGTCCGCAGGACCGCGGCAGCGGCCCAGTGTACCGCCCTTCCGCTGATATCCTTGGCCACCCTGGGTGCACCAGGCTCTGCAGGTTCGTGACTGTACCTGCCAGCCGCGTTGGTTTGGAGACTGACACCTCTGGCCACTGACATTGGTGCAGTGCGCCAGTCGTGGCATCTGAGTCTGCCACTACCTCAAATGTCTGCTCCAGCTGCCAAATCGATGCCGGAAAGCCGGCCGCCACGCGTCCGAGATCTTCCGGGTGCTCAAGAAGCCAGGAGGCTCCGGCCTCGTGCGCTGAGCGCGCCGCTTCCAAGGCGCGCTGCACCAGCAGAGACCCCAGCGCGGCCTTGTCCCGCTGTGCGCCTCGCAACCATGGGAAGCCCCACGGATGCGCGCGACTTCGCACAGGCCTCGGGCCTTTGCGATTCGCCCAGGCTGCCCTGCTGAAAGAGGAGCAGGGTGGCGTCAGCAGTACGCAGTCGAAGTGGCCCGCTTCAAGCTGCCGCCTCACTTTCTGCCAATCTTCCTCGTTGGCCATGTCCTGCCCAGCTCCTCGACAGATATCCACCTCTGTCATTTCCAGTCGCATGCCTTTCGCGTTGCAAGCGACTTGGAGCTCCTCTTTCACGCTCGCCTTCCTCTGCTCGCCTGCGAACAGATAGAAGACACGGAACACCTCGATCGATCTCGAGGCTGCTGCCGGACGCGGCCCCGCCGAGGAACTGCTACCTTGACCACCTGATGGCTTCGGCATCCACGGATTGACCGCTTCTGCCTCCACTGGGGTGCGCAGGAAAACTGAACGAACAGAGGGCATTGGATCTTCCTCTTTCGTCCGGGGAGTCAGCAACGCTGCTGACCTTCTCTTCCAAACAAGGTTCCTGAAGCTGCCGCTGCCCAAAGCCGGTGCCGAAGGTGGCTGCCGAAGCAGCCGCAATTTCGCCTTCAAGGCGGACAAAAGTTTTGAATTCGAATATTTTGAAGAAGCCGAGGATCCAGAAGCTGTGGGAGCCCGCAGCGCAGGCTTTAAAGTAGCCCCAGCCTTGAAGCCCTCACCTCCTTCCAGCAACTTTGTGCTGCCAACCTTCCTCCTCGGGGAAGGAGCGTCATGCATTGCCTCTTGGCCAGAGGTGGCCTGCAGGCTGGCCTGAGTGAGGACTCCTGATGGCCAGCCCGGGCCCGTGCCCTAGGGACCCGCAGGCGGCCTGAGAGCGCCGGACGCTGAACTTGAAGCCGGTGCCCCAGAGCCCGTGTTCGGCAAATTCCTCAACGGAGGGTTTGCCGCGCCACCTCGCACGCAATCCACCATGCTGTGGGAGGCCAAGCAGACCTGGCACACATGAGCCATGCCGCAATTGCCACGGCAGCCCGACGCCCCGTTGTAGGCATAGCAAATGTTCTGACCTGAGGCGGTCCTCATGTGAATCATTTGCCCATCCTTTCCTTTCATGCTCACCTTGCCGGCCTTGCCCTGGCCCTTCGACTTGCCCTTCGGAGCGTTCTGGTTTCCAGGTGCCTTCTTCGCCTTCTTCTGCTTCCCCTGGAAGACCTCCGAATCGCCTGAAGATCCCCTGCCGTGAGACGTCAGACCGCTCAAGGCCATTGGATCGATGAGGTGGAGCTGCCTGGTCTCTGCATCTTTAATTGCTGACCTCAGGCCCTCACTGATCGTTGCCGCCGCGCCTGTCCGGACCAGCTCATAGGCAAGCTTCCGAACTTCGTGATCATACTCCAGGACCTGAGACCAGGAGATGCGGCCAACGAGCTCACCTGATGGCGATTTTGTCGCCAAGCCAGCGACACGATCTCCAAGAATGTAGTCGGATAGCTGGCGGAAGTCTTCAACAGACACCCCCGCCAGCCATCCCCTGTTCGTGTGTCTTGACGCCACGAAAACCCACGCGAGCCCTATGCGACGGTGTCTCAACCGGAGGCCCTCAGCGTTGGTCGGCAACGGTATCGAGCTCGAGCCTTTGCGGACTCGGAACTCTCCTGAAGGGCCGATGATACCCGTCAGCGACTCGGTCGTCCCGTCCTCGAGGCTGGACACCTCTCTGAGATCTTCGACCTTCGGTTCGTTGTCGTCGATCTGCTCGAGCTTGATCCCGATCAGCGCCTTGCTTGGAACCTCGTTCCCACGGAGACTGCCCAGCTTCGCCTCTGTAACTTTTCGCATAGCAGCCAATTCGGTGGCCCCGACTGGCCGAGGCAGCGCGTGCGACTTTGCCTCCACCTTGGCGAGATCAGCCGCGCTGGTCTGAACCCGGGCGGCCTCCCACGCGGAGATCACAAGCGCCACTTGGCGTCGCTGTGGCATCCCATCCGCGGCGTCCAGGCCAAGATCCACGCGAAGGCACTCCCTGACCTTCTCCCTGGTCTCGTCCAGCCCTGCAAAAACACGTAAATCCGTGATGCCGTTGAAGAACAGAGCCAGCTGAACATCTGCGTCGACGCCAATCTCCGCCAGGTGGAACTGTAGGTCCGAGCTTGCCCCGTCCCTGGCCGCCTGCTGATCTGCCGGAGCAAGCACCGCAAGAGGCATTGTGAGCTCCAGGTGCCAAGCCGACCCACTGATGTAAAGCCTGAGACAAAAATGGCTACGGTCCCCTTCTCCAGATGTCTTCCTTCTCCAGTTGGAAATAAGAATCTCAAGGGAACCGTAGCATGCCTTCCCATGAGGACTTCAAACCAACCAAGTTCAGCCCATCATTTTTGAAAACC
>CALGTP010000311.1 GCA_937902105.1 uncultured Actinomycetes bacterium | reverse complement strand
CGGATCCGAGAGCTCGAGGAGGGCGAACAGATTGTCGGCTTCGAGGACGACTCGGAAGCCGGGATCCAGATTACGCCCGACTTCGACTTGGCAGCCGAAGCGATCCAGCAATGGGTGGGAGACAAAGAGGAGTTGAGCCAGTTCTACAGCGGAGAGGAAGCTGTGGAACAAGTGCTCCCACCAATGGATTCCGACCTTCTAAGGGCCCTCATCCGGCAGCAGGAGCAGATCCTCGCGGCACTCGCAGTCTCGAACCAACCAGGCAGCAGCCAGGACTCAGTTCCACAACCAAAGAAGGTGAGCAACGGACTGGATCAAGCACGGGCCTACGTCGGCTCGGCTCCCAAGTTGAAGGCTCGAAAGCCCGCAGCAGCCACCCCCAAGAGGGCGGCTGCAGCGACCCCTTCCCTCCCCGAGGAGGTAGGGGAAGACGAGGACGAAGAGGAAGAGGAGGACGACGAAGACTTGGTGGAGGCAATCGACGTGGACAAAGCGTTGAAGCTTCTTTTGATCGAGACCCTGAAGGGGAAGGGCACCAAGAAGCCCAAGAAGGTGGTTGGTCTCGAGCTCGAGGCCGAGAGCGACGAGGACGGGGACAACGTCGGGAGGAGGGGGGTGAACCTTGTGAAGCTCAAGAGCTCCATGAAGTCCCACCCCAAGAGCTTCCACCAAGCCATCCTGCAGAACGCCAAGGACGTCGTGGGAGAGGACTTCGCGGATGCCTACCAGGTCATGAAGGTGTTTACCGAGGACGAGCTCCCTATTGGAAAGCAGCGAACTTTGGGGTGGGCAGCTTGGATGATGTTGAACGTCTACGGCCAGCTTCACGCGGGAAAGAAGGACAGCGCCATGATGCTGTGCCTCCTCTCCTTAGGCCTCATGGAGCAGAGCGCCCTGGATGGTCACTGGGGAAGGGCTGCCAAGGTGTGGCCATTGCCTCCCCCTCCCTTCGCCAAGTGGAGGTCGACCGACAACGTGGCGGAGTTGCAGAAGGAGTTCGCCCACTCCCGGCTCCTAGAAAAGACTTGGATGCAGGGAGTCGCCTCAGACCTTCGCGACGAGGAGGTCCTCTTCAAGGGAAGGATGTCAAAGGGCGACTCCAAGGGAAAGAAGGACAGAGACAAAGGGCCGGCCAAGGAAGAGTGAGCGGCTTGAGCACTCGCAGTTTTTCCGATGTCCCTCTGAGCTTAATGCACATGCTATTAGGTACAAGGACCAAATTTTCCAGATTTTTACGCAGTTGCATGGAACCAGCTAAGTCTCTTGTGAAGTCAGGAGGCGATTTGTTCCCCTGTGCTCCCCCCTTCCCATGGCAAGTGTCAAGTGTGTCGGTGCGGTCGAGACGACAGCAGTGTCGTTTTGCAAAGCGTAGAGCGGTGGAAGTCATTACTAATTTACAGGTGGTGGCCCTTAACTACTTAGCTTTGCATGAGCCTGCTGTTTGTGGCATTGGAGGTAAGACAGGAAACTCTCTCTCTCCCTCCCAGTGGGCTATGGTATCTCATCTAGTCCATACGAACAAGTCCATGTGCCGCCTCTCCGACAAATCTGAGGGTTGTGGTTTACGAATTCCTATTGCACGTGATAGGCTTTCTGCACTTAAGTCTTATGCTAATTCATTGTCGGAGGTCCTTGCCGTCCCCTACAGTTCAAATAGGCCTAGGATGGATTTTGACCTCAAAAACGACCTTACGGCAGGAGCGACCATGAGACCTGTCATTGCTAGTCGTGTTGCTTTTCCTAAGGAAACCAGCGACTTCCACCCTGAGGCTTTTCTTTGCAAGCGCAGCAGAGCTGCGTACGTTGACCCTAGTACTATTTTGTTGCCCTACGATCAACGGCCTCCACATGTGAAAACTAGGGGCACTGCCACTTTGGACGAACTTGTTTTACTTCTTTGGCTATGGGATAGAGTAGGCAGATTGGGATTGGTAAGGGAATTTGAAGTGGATGGCAGTGATGAGGCTCCTGTCTTCTGTGTTGCGAAGGATGAGGACCAGGACCGCCAAATCATAAATAGGAAGGCCAGAAATGCGAAGGAATTGCTTCTTCCTACACCAGCTATGCCACATCCCTCCCTTATTTGCCAAATGTTCCTGTTGAGCACTCAGGTGCTCCTTATGTCCATCGATGATTTGGCTCATTTCTACCATAGTTTTGTGGTCACCAGTGAGAGAGCGTTGTCCAATGTTGTTGGCCCGGTTTTTAGGGCGGCTGAGTGGATTGGTAGTAAAGCCCATGGTGGCAAGTTTGGTCCATGTGAGAGGGTTAGGACTTTGTTTCATGGTTTACCTATGGGGGACAAAAACGCGGTCACCTTTGCTCAAGAAAGTCATAGTAATGTAATTAAAGCTGCTGGGGGCCAGTTGGATTCAGAGGTTCTTATTTATGGTAAACCTTTACCGTTGGCCCCCCGTGGTTTCTATGAGGGCCTTATGGTGGATGACAGGTTGGGTCTTATGAAATTTGATAGGTCCAACTGGCGAGCTAGATCAGCAATTGAGCAAGGACCCGATTTGGAGACCTTTACTGCAGCAAACGTGCTCTATGCTAAAGTTGGCTTGGAAGCGCACAGTGCTAAAGCCAAGAGACGTGAGGCAGTGTTAAAAGGGTGGGGTGCCGAAATTGAAGGCGATGTTGGGCTAGTTGGGGCCCCCCGCAACAAACTATCGGTTCTCATGCAATTGACCATGGATGTTGCCTGCTTTTCGGTAGCCGATTTTTGGCTTGTTCAATCGCTCCTGGGCTCGTGGGCTTTTATTTTTCAATTTCGGAGGGTTTTGTTTTCCCTTTTTGGCGAAATCTATAGGGTTGGCCCTCCTGAGGGAGGTGATGAATCGACCCCTTTGAGACTGCCTCACGATGCCAGAGTAGAATTACAGTTAGCAGCCATCCTTGCACCACTTTCAATCAGTGACATTCGTACCCCGGTAGATCCCTTTGTTTACAGTTGTGATGCCAGCCCCTTAGCTGCAGGCGCGTGTAAAGCGTTTGTTGGTTCCGATGTGGCGGCTGAGCTCTGGAGACGGGGCGATGTTCAGGGAAAAAGGATTTGTTTATTGAATCCTGCTAGTGCTGTGTTGAAAGCTTCTGGTTATGAAATTGATGAGGACTCTGGGGATGATTTCAGTGACCTACCGGGTGACGCTTCCATGGGTGCTAGATCTCTAGCCCATGATTCACCTGCTACTTTTAAAGAGGAGGAGGAGGATAAGCTGTGTTTGCCTCTTTGGCAACAGGCCCTCTGGCAAACGCTGTTGAGGGCTTACGCGTTGACAGGCATAGCGAAACCTTCTTTCGACCGATTCCCACTTTGTTTTGAGTTTTTAGAGCTATACTCAGGGTGTTCAGAGATGAGTAGGAAAATGGCAAAATCGGGCTTAAAAGTGGGGCCGCCTATTGATTTAGCTTTGGGGGCCGACCTTTCGAGTGGCACGCTGTTTAGATGGCTTGTCTTCATGTGCGAAAAAGGTCGGATTCTTTTCTTGTTTTGGGCCCCGCCTTGCACCACCTATTCCATTGCTCAGCATCCTGCATGTCGTAGTTCGGATTGTCCTCAGGGGTTGAATCCACTTGATATTGATACGTTATTTGGCACGTTGCATATGCTCCAGTGTTTGTGGTTGTCGTTCCTGCAAATTTCTGTAGGTCACTACTTTTGTGGTGAGCAACCCGCTTCAGGCTATGCTAAGTTGCTGGTATGGTGGAAATTGCTAGAGGAGTTTTGTCTTAGTAGTCTTTTGGATCAATGTTGTTTTAATAGGCCGTATCTTAAGACCACGCTGTTAATACACAACCTGCCTTGTTTAGCCACGCCCCTGGTGGAAAGGCGTTGCCAGTGCACGCAATTGCACGTCAGACTCGAAGGGTCTCTCACCAGTGCAGCGTCTGCTTACCCACCATTGTTATGCCAGGTTATCGCTGAGGCGGTTGTAGGGAGTTTGGGGGCGGAGAGAAAACGTTTTTCCCAAAAGCTCGAGACAGCCCCGTTTTTTGAGGCGACCCCTCCAGAGGACCCAGCTCCGCGCAAGAAACACCGTATCAATTCCCACCTTTGGGCATTACAGCTTTCTGAATGCCTTCCGTGGAAGACTTGTGTCCAATACCGTTTCACTACCCCTGGGCACATTAACATTTTGGAAGCTAAAGCTCGGCGGACATTAATCAAAAGAATTGGCAGAGATGCGCGACCGGTGATTCTTCATGACAGCAAAGTGCTTTTGGGAGCAAGTGGTAAGGGCCGCAGTGGGTCCCCGGCTTTAAATGCTATTTTGAGAAATGAGGCTGCATGGATTTTAGGTAAAAACCTGTATCCTTCCGGTGTCCATGCATCCACTTGGTGTTTGCGGGGCGATGACCCCTCGAGATTCAAAGCAGTTAGGCCTCCCACGATTGCTTTCCCCACTTGGTTTTGGACTCTCAAGAGAGCCGGAGCCGTTGCTGCACAAGCTGATTTAGATGAAGCTTCTTTTTGTTCAAGACCGGTGGCGCGTTGGTTCCAATTTGGTAGCCATGTTCTCACGATTGTCCGTTTTAATCTTCCTTTTATACCCACTCCAGAGCATTTGCCCGAGGCCCTCGAATCCAGGAAGGGATATCGAGACTCTGGATGCTGCTCGCAACCTAGGTTTGACTCGACAGCGGCGGGAAAAACTTCTTCAACAGTTCACCATGTGGTTCGAGGAAAAGAACGACCTGGAATTAGTTGCGGCATCAGAGACAACGCCTGTATTAGTAGTGCAGGAGTTGGCCTCGTTTGGTCGCCATCTTTTTACCGTAGGTGCCTCGAGATACAGTCTTATGGAAACGATCAATTCAGTAAGAGCGCAGTTTCCTTGGTTAAAGGGGAGTCTGGCTGGAGCTTGGGACATAGTCAATGCCTGGGAGCGGCTGGCTCCCACGACTCCTCATCCACCGATTCCGAAGCCCTTGTTAGATGCTTGCGTCACCACTGCCCTAGCTTGGAACTGGACATTGATCGCTTTTCTTATGCTGGTAGCCTTCCACGGATTATTGAGACCGTCAGACTACTTGCAATTGGACTACGAAGACATTATTCTGCCCACATTGCATCAGACCGGAAATCACCTCCTAGTATCCCTGAAGCACGCAAAGATGCGCTTCAAGGGTGCTCGAGTTCAGTACGTCCGAGTGGACGAAAACTCCGTCGTAGCTTTTGCCATTCTTTTACTCAGGAGCACTTGCCTCTCCGGGCGCATTTGGATTCACTCCTCAGCAACGTGGCACCACCGATTGAGACAACTTTTGACCGCAGTTTGCGGTCGGCCGAACTTGATTTTGCCGTCGTCCTTCAGACCGGGAGGTGCCACATTTTACTTTCAGATGTGGAATGAGGATGTCATGAAATTGCTTTGGAGAGGCAGATGGCAGCACCCTAAGACGTTGAGTCATTATATTCAAGA
>CALGTP010000310.1 GCA_937902105.1 uncultured Actinomycetes bacterium | reverse complement strand
GATGCCTGGGCAGAAGACACTTTGGTCGATTTCAACATGGACATGGGAGGAGACTTTACACCGCTGAAGAAGCCGCTGCTGGTTGCTGCCAGGGCATGGGTCGAGCAGGAGCTAGCCGACTCTCCTTACTTCACGGCGGAGGAATCTCTGCTCGTCTCGGCCTCTCGGAGACGAGTGCGGGCGGCGGTTGCCAATGGAGGAGAAGGCATCGTGGCTGCTGCAGGAAACGAGGAGGTGGCTCCGCCATGGATAGCCCGGCTCGAGGTGCGAATGGCGCGGATGGAGGGCCTCATGACCGGGGGTCCTACGCTGACTCCACGCGGGTCAGAGGCAGAATCTTTGGGAGGGCTACTGCCAAAGCCGCCGCATCCGGAGGCCAAGGTAGGTGGTGGGCGAGTGCGATCAAGCTTGTTGCCTCTAGTCGCGGTGGCCACCGGAGGGGCGGCCGAGGAGGACGAGGAGGAAGCAGCCGCTGGGGGCTCGCCACCACGCAAGGAGGAGGTGGACCAGCTATTGCAGGCCGCCCTGCTAACCTTTCTGAGCCAGCAGGCGGGGGCCAGCAAGGAGAAGCGAAAGAAGAAGAAGAAAGTGCCCGGCCTGGAAGGTCCGAGCGACAGCGAGTCGGGGAGCGAGGGAGAGGGCATCGGCCTCGACCGGATCACAGGCTCCAAGGGCTCTGCTGCGAACGAGCTCCTCCGCCGCTCTATGCAGAAGCACAAGCTAGAGTTCGTCGACCACATCAAGATCAGACTCCAGCGCAAGATGCGCAAGAAGACCTTGGAGGCCGGCGACGTTCTGGCTTTCTGCACCGAGAACCTGGTGCTGGAGAAGGAGGTAGGCGTGGGATACATGTCATGGCTTCTGGGGCACATCGGCGACGCCTTCGTGGAGAAGGATTTGGCCAAGGCAGAGTTCCTGACCTTCATGGGTTGATGATGGTCGAGCAGAGGTGCCTAGACGGCAACTGGCGCACGGCCTGGCTCATGATGGACATGGGAAGCCCCCCCTTCGAGGCTTGGGCCCGCATGGACGCAGCTCGCAAACGTCGCGAGACTCCGCAAGCCAGCCTGGCCGAGCCCACGTGGATCAGTTCCATCAACAACCGGCTGAAGGAGGAGGATGCACTTCTGAAGCGCCGCGGCAAGGGCGGCGGCAAGAAGGGCGCAGAGGACAAGGACGATTGACCCCAGCGCGAGCGCGCGGGGAGAGGGCTGGTGATCACTGCCCGAAAAGTGATCGGGGCCGGGCCGCCCCTAGGGCTCCCCCACCGCCTTACCAGCAGGCGGCGGGAGTCGGACCTTCAGAGCGCTGCAAGGAGGACCAGCAGTGGACACGAGTCGCCAACCAGCTGCTGGGCCATGTGCGGAGCGCGCCTACATTTTTCAGCTACTATCTCAGGAGCTCACAAAAACTATGCACACTTGACACGGAGGAGTTTGGCTCTTCCACCGGGCTCTGGCCCTGCCCCCCGCCTTACCAGTGGCGCCCCGGTGCGGCTACTGGTCCCCGTCGTCGACAGGTACGCTTCAGGCGGTCCTTTCCACACCGAGTGATGGTCAACATGATGGTGGCCGCTCTCTCGCATGTGGCTTTGGGATTCATGAGGACCTGTCCTGACGGAGGGCGTGGCGGCGCGCCTCTGAACAGAGAGCAGCTGGCGATGGTGTCTCACCTTGATCGCCTCCAGAGATCCATGCGACGCCTGGCTGACCCTGGTTTGGGCTTGGCTGGATGCAGCGCCAAGGTAATTACCGCCACTGAGCGTTTGCAAGAAATTCGAGCCAGGCTTGGCTCGTCGCCTGTTGTGCCATACGCCCGTCCCCGCACACCAGGAGGCGCAGTGTCGTTGGCTAGCCAGAAGCAGACCACCGTCATGCCCGGAGTGGCCTCGCGGATTGGTCTGCCAGCCATCAGCAAGAGCTTTGATCCGCTGCCCTGGTTCGATGCGGCTGAGAGAAATGCGTATGAGCACCCGGACAGCCTGCTACGTGAGGCTGTGGAGGTTGAGGAGGAGAACCGGAGGAAGCCGCTCTTGATCAGGTCCACTTTCAAGTTTGACGAGAAGATGGCGCTTTACCGCAGGTGGGACGACCTGCGACTTCTCCGGCTCTTCCCTGCAGAAGATTGTTGCGCCTTGGACATTGCCGAGCCCTTTCCTGTGGTGAAGACGGCGGATGAGGATCGCCAAATCATTGACAAGAGGAGGAGGAACCGAAGAGAGGTTAGGACGTTGGGTAGCTCCAAGACTATGGGGCACGGCTCGCTCTTGAATCACTTGGAGTTGCTGGAGGACGAGGTGGCGCTCTTCACCGTCGACGACTTGGAGCACTTCTACCACCAGTTTGGGAAGGTGAGCGATGAGAGAGCCAGAGCTTGTCCCATTGGGGCACCACTGCCGGCTGCATTGTTCAAAGGCTTCAAGGCAGTACCAGAGGGTACTCCGCCTGATAGCCTTCTTCAGGCTTGTTGGGCTGGGCTGAGCATGGGCGACCACCTCGCGGTCGACTTCGCCCAGAGCGCGCACTCGCGAGTACTCCAGAGCGAAGGTTGCCTCCAACCACAGGAGTGGCTGCGCTACGACCGGTTGTTCCCCCTCATGCCGTCCAAGTACTTTGAGGGAGTGGTTGTGGACGATCGCTTGTCAGGCGAAGTCATGAGCTCCGCAGAGGCAGGCCGTCGGCTGAAGGGAGGCACAGGCCTTCTGGATACCAAGAGAGATGCCGCTTACAGGGCCTATGGCAAAACGGGCTTGAAAGCTAAGGCGAGCAAGGCGAGAGTGAACGAGTTTGTGGTTGAGGCTTGGGGTGCCCAAGTTGAAGGAGATGAGGGACTCAATGGGGCGCATCGCAGCAAGATCCTGCACCTCATGCTCACCACGGCTGCTTTTGGACATATCGGCGTCACTGATGCTGTGCTCCTCGAATCTATAATTGGATCATGGAACTTTGTCCAATCTTTCAGAAAACACATGTATGCCTTGTTCTTTCACGTCTATCAACAGAGACATCCTTCAGGCAAACGCTCAGGGCTTTTTGAAATGACTCAATGGTCACGCAATGAAATATTGCTTGCAGCTACACTGGGACCTTGCACGCTCACGGATTTACGAGCACAATTCGGTGATACATTATATTGTGTCGATGCTTCCCCATATGGGGCTGGTGCTTGCCAAAGTAAGGTTGGAAGACGTGTGGTGAAGGAGCTGTGGAGACGAGCTGACAAGCGGGGTTTCAGGACAAACTTGCTGAGGCCACCGGCAGCGGCCTTGAAGGCCAGCGGCCACACTTTAGATGAGTGTATGGAGGAGGACCTGTTGGATGAACAATATGACAATGATGCCATGATGTTACCGTCTCCTAGTCACGATCTGTTGGAAATTCGCTATGACGTTGTTGAAGTTTATGGTGGTTGCCATGTCATTTCCACTGCTGGTATCAACCGAGGTCTTCGCACTTTAGTCATAGAACTTAAGCTGGGGCACGACATGGAGGACCCACACGTGTACTTTTGGATTGCAGAGCTTTCAATTGCTAAACGTATTAAGCTGCTTGTTTGGGAACCGCCTTGCACCACTTATAGCATCGCTCGCAATCCAAAACTCCGTAGTATGTTTGAGGCTTGGGGTTTCAAGCTATTGGATTTCGAAACGGCCGTTGGGAATTTCCATTGTCTTATCAGTGTCTTTCTAGCCTACTTGCAGATGTGTGCCGGTCATTGGCACGTTGGAGAACAACCCTGGAGCGCTTTCACAAAATATAATACCGCGTTCTTGATGCTCTTTGCTTTGGGTTGCGAGAGCACTTTGTTTGATTGGTGTCGCTACGGTCGAGCTTGGGTCAAGACCACTCTTCTGGTTAGTAACGCTTTTTGGATTGGTAATTTGGGGCTTCGTTGTACGTGTCCTAAGGATTTCAAACATATAACGCTCGAAGGTAGCCTCACCACTCAGGCGTCAGCATATTCTGAGGAATTCGGCAAAGCACTTATCGATGAGTACATGTTTCATATGCACTTGCTTGATAATGACGATTCTGCCGGAGATGCCCAGCATGATCTTTGCACGCTTGAGCAGTTGCCTATCGTTGAGTTTTCAGATGGCTGTGGTCACGATTATGGGTATCATGGAGCTTCACACATATCTTTCCGTGGTATTTCACGCAAACATGTATCACACCTTTGGAGCGTTCACCTTGCAGAGTCTCTGACCTGGGCGCCCTTCTTGCAATACCATTTCAATGACAATGCTCACATCAACCTCAAAGAAGCACGGGCGCATAAGAGTGTCTTGAGGAGAGTACCCAGGAACTGGAGAGGTGTCATTTTTCAGGACACCAAAGTAGGCATCGGAGCAAATAACAAGGGGAGGTCTAGCAGTCCAGCTTTGAACCGCATTATGGTAACACAGATGCCATTGGTCATTGGGCGCAATTTGTATCCAGCATCGTTGCATCAGCCCACCTGGGCTCTCAGGGCTGACGATCCTTCCCGCTTTGTTTCCATAACTCCCGCCCGAGCGGCGGTGCCACGGTGGTTCTGGCTTCTGCGCCATGGGGCTACTGAGATGGCTGCTGCTCTTCTTGACCAGTGCAGCTACACTCCGCGAGCCATCGGCAGGTGGTTTCTGGTTGGCTGTAAGGTTTTACAGCTCTTGCGATGTGGTGGCGGCACCCAAGCCTCGGATGAGCACACCCCGAGACATTGGCCTACTGGAGCGCGGTGGCCTCACGGACCGAACGGTGTTCACGAGAGCCGAGTTCTACCAAGACTTGACAGATTGGTGGGGGGATCACGACCCCCCGCTGATGGAACTCGAGGAGCTGGCTGCACAGACTCCTCACATCGTGTGTCAATACTTGATCGAGTACGGACGATTTTTGTTCAGCAGCGGCCGACCGAAGTACGTGTTTGCAGAGACGCTGAACGCACTCGTGGGCAAGTACCCCTGGATGCGAGGCCAGATGTCCGGAGCTTGGCATGTGATGACCAGATGGCACGAGCTCGAGCCGACCATGCCGCACAAGCCGATGCCACTGAGCGTTTTGAAAGCTTTAGTCGTCACAGCGATGCACTGGAACTGGTGGAGGGCCGCGCTAACCTTGCTCGTCGGCTTCTTTGGCTTGTTGAGAGTCATCGAGTATACGTCACTGAAACGAGAGGACTTCTTGCTTCCGGAGGACCACCAGGAAGGTCCCCACATCCTGATCATGATCATGAACCCCAAGACCCGCAACCGCGGAGCCAGGCACCAATACGTCAAACTCGAAGAGCCTGGCGTTGTGGAGTGTCTGACCACCTGGCTGAGCTGTTGCCCGAATTCCATGGTGATTTGGCCGTTCAGTTCAACGATTTGGAGGAGTCGGTTCGATGCATTATGCTTGGCCGTCGGCCTGCCGGCGAAGCTGCTCACGCCGAGCTGCCTCCGAGCTGGAGGCGCGAGCTTTTATTTCGCTCACTGGGGCGAGAACCTACCGCGTCTGGCCTGGCGCGGCCGTTGGCAAAGCATGAAGATGTTGGAGCACTACGTGCAGGAGTTAGCGGTAGCCACCGTTTGGAAACACATTACCCCTGATTGCCGCAAGTTGGTGTTGCTGCTATCAGGCCGATTTGCACAGGCGTGCACGACGGTTCCATCTAAGAGGGCAAAGGCTGAGATGGAGGCGATGGATAACATGACAATGGTTGTGAGCGCAATTGCACAATGTTTGCTGCGATATTTTCCACCGCTAAGAACTTGAGACATAAGTTTGAGAAATTGAGTGGTGAATGCCCGCACCGCCCACCCAGAGCATTTAAGGTGGAGTGGAAGTCTTTCGTTCGGTTGTGCCCTTAGTGTGATTTGTTGATTGTGCAATTGCCTAATCAAAGAGCGACCGGAACGTAAGCTGTCCTTCATACTGCAGTAGTGAGATTTGTTGTCACAATTTCAGTTCGGATCCAAACAGTTTGTGCAACAACAGCGGCATATCGTCCACA
>CALGTP010000309.1 GCA_937902105.1 uncultured Actinomycetes bacterium | reverse complement strand
CTTCCAAGCAACAAGGGTATAATTGTGGACAAAATTACCGAGTTGGGACAGTTTATCGCAAAAGGCGATGAAGAGTTTGCAGAATTGGCGCGTGCTAGTGGTATCATAGTGGGGTCGAGGGGCGTATTGGACGCCGTCCTCTTGCCAGCGGACCTGAAGAAGGCTATCACTGCAGTGCAGACGGCAATAAAGCAGGATTCGTACAAGACTCGTAAAGATTGGAATGATATGCGTGACGTGAATCGTAAGCTCGCTGATCTCTTTAATCAGCCCACGCACAAACGAACAGTGTTGTGTGAGGCACTGCGCTCAGAGGAGCCGAAGCTGGTGATGGAGCACTGGAATGCACGGTACCGCGAGGCTCTAAAGCAATTACCACCCGATCAGAGGCGTATGGAACGGGCCAAGAACATTGAACTAGTTAGGCAACAAGATCAAGAGCTACTCGCAGTAGCTCTCGAGGCTCTTCTGGCTGAGCACAATGTTCAATTCAGCGACACCTGTAAGTCCAAGCGTGGAGCAGTGCACATTGACGACATCACTTCAAAAGGGTTTGTGCTCATGCTCGCAGCTGTATCTAACTTCGATACGGAACACGTAGAGAAGCACGTCAAGGCGCTTTTCGATATCATGAGTTTCCCTGACTCCTTCAGGGGCAGATTCCACGGAAATCTTGCTAATTTCAACGCTATGCTGGGTACGGAATTGGACCAATTCGAGCAGCACACTGGGGTCATTGACCGACATCTCATCCACCAGCTCCTGGTTATGGACGTCATGCTCACGTCAGATGTCAAGACGATTAGTTCCTGGAGAAAGCAAGTCAAAGACCATGACAAGTTCGTTGCCGAATTGCAATCTCTGAAGCTGATGCAGGAGAATTTCACTACTGTGTTCAAACATGCCTGCGAATATCAGCGAAACTATGCCACAGATGCCGATGGTTGGCATAAGAAGCCGTTGACGTTGCTTGAATACGAAAAATTGTATCCCAAGCGCTCCGAGCGTGCACATTTTGTTCGCGGTGATTCTGCGCCGGTGTGTGGTCTCTGCGGAAAACCACACGCACAGGGTGCCTGCCTGTTGGACGTCAATTTCAAACGTGTAGTCGATGAATCGAGCGTTGTTCTACGAGGTGTGTCGGACCTTATGACGCTGGGGCAGAAATTGTTGACTGAGGTCAGCAAGAATAAAGATGCTGGGGCTAATACGAGTAAGCTGACTGCCTTCGTCGAGAAGAGCGATGAACTTGTCACCCGGTTCAAAGCTGCCATGGCCTTCCAAAGGAAACGCTTCTCCAAAGTCCAAAATCTCCCCAAACAGACCAAGGCTCTGGTGGCGCAGGAGGATGAAGATGCAACGGCTCAAGTCGCTGGCACAACAACAATTCGCGAAACTGTTCAGAAGGCCATGGAAGCGTATGCCTTGAAGCCCCAGGAGCTTGCGAAGCAAATCGCTGGTGCCATGATGCGAGCAGATAAACCGTCTCGGACATGCTACAGGTGGCTTAACAAAGGACAATGTGATAACAAAGACAAAGGTGAATGCAAATTCGATCACCCTGATGAGTTGAAGGGCAAAGGCATGCAGGCTAACAACACGGCAGCAGCAGCCTCCGGACAGACATCAAAGGGATCCGCTGCAGCTGATGGGCAGGTCCCGGGGACTCTCTGTGCACAGTGCAAGACGTACCCATGCTGCCGAGAAGACGGTCGACAGCACAAGTACTGCAGCAAAACGTGCGCAAAAGCAGCAGGCGCGTATCCCGGGAAAGCGGCAGCCGCCAAGCAAGCTACGCACGTGGGCATGCACGGAGCCGCCCAGGCGGAGGACGTGCCGGATCCTGCTACTGCACTCATGATAGCGGCAGGAGTAATGCCCATGGAATCTTTTGACCTTATCCCCATGTCATTCAATGCTATGAATGCTATGTGCTTCACAATCTTGTCTGATGACGGTGCAATCGTAAAGAGCAATGCTGACCACAATTTGGTTTCCCTGTCCCAGCCTGAGGCAGGTCCGAATACTACTCCTTCTTCCTCACTGCAAGCTGCCCAGATCAACCACATCGGGCCTGGGCTACTGTCAGCATTGGGGGGAGCCATCCCTACGAAAGATCTTAAGCCTTTGCTGGTAAATGATTCGAATTTTACTTTGCCATCTCGTCTTAATTTGACAGGGTTCAATAGTTTTGAGATTCTGGAGACGGAGGCCGATTGCGGCAGCGCCATACAAGCTGTGGTTGCCAAAATTAATTATCGTATTTGGGCGGAAGAGCACAAATGGAAGTTCTGGAACAAGCGCACAGCCTTCAGGGCGTGGAAGCATGAGGGACAGGAGGCACGAGCCTCTCTCGATCGCGACTACTTGAAGCTGCGCAAGCTCAAGTGGAGAGCCAGAAAAGCGAAGAAACCTGGGAAAAATGAGGTGGACGTTGACGAATTCGGAAGTACGCGCAGCATGTCAGAGATGCGCGCGGAGATCGGTGCATGCAAAGGAGCTCAGAAAAGTTTGCCGTGGAAAATTCGTGACTGGAGGATACAACCTGCAACAATTGTGGAGTCCATACGCCGTGGTGAAGAAACAGAATATCCTCATTTGGCTCAAGAAGGGAAGCAAGGTGCACGCACGAGAGCAGCTTTACGTGTTGCGCAGACGGGCGGCCACGGAGAAGGGATTAAGCTTTCTGTGCAGTGGACGACATTCATGAAAGCGCGGAGAAGGCGAGCTATCGGGAGGCTTCATCAACGGCGCGAAAAATTGCTAGTGATACTTCGACAGAAAGAGCATCTGAAATTGATGAAGGAGCGGCAATGTGAGGCAGAAATGGAGTTGAGCAATTCAGCTTGGTCTCGATTGTCAAATGACGAAGATATCGGCTTTCATTGGTATGATGACGATGAAATTTGGGCAGCCAGTTTTTGGGACGCTTATGAAGTTCGAGAGCTAGAGCGCGCTCAGCAGGAACACCTGGATCGGCTCAATGCTTTGCTGGGAGACGCCGAGGCGGCTGCGGAGGCAGCTGCTGTGCCGGATGATGTTTGGGAACAGCTGCAGTTGGATACGGTTGGGCCGGTAAGATGGAAGCAGGCTGTGGGCAATATGTCATTGCAGACTGCTTACAACGAGAGTCGCGACAAAGCACAAGCTGTAATGCCTCGAGAGGATCAGAGACCTGCACAAACTGAGTTGGATGCGCGATGTTTTCGGGAATGGTGGCCGCTGTCGACGGCAAGCAAAGTCAGAGGTCTGAATCTGTATGAAGTGGTTCAAGCCGAAAGATGTCATGGGCAGATGGACAGCAATCCTGCGTGTGAGATACTTCAGAAAGTCCTGAAGTGCTTCAAGATAAATAGACCGGCGGGTATTGCTTTGTCACTCGTAGATAGTGGGTCAACCTGCTTTCTCACCCCTTTGGACGAGCACCTCATTGTGCGATATGCTTGCGCGACTCCTATTACGGGAATCGGGAATTCTACGGCGAAAAATTACTCGCCGATGATCATGGGAGCTGTCACCTCGACGGGACAATATCACGTCATGCATTATCCTCGAATTTACGAAATGAAGTCACTGGATTTCACTATCGTGAGCACACCGGCGCTCGAGCGATGTGGATATGAATTTCGGTTGAATGCCAATTCGTCGCGAATGATTACTCCTGGAGGAGAGGTCGTGCCGTTGGTACGGGATCCGGGGACCGGGTTTCACTTTCTGGTGGACCATCTCCAAGCAAAACCGGTGCTTGAGCGCAAGCGATTGTTGCTGGCTGAATTTGCGCGAGAGAAAGGGCAGGTGTTGGACGATCGTTTCAAACTTGAAGATGCTGAAGCGTCACCTTCCGGACCTGACACTGCGGAGGGGATTAATGAACTGTTGTCTACGAACTTTGGTACTGAGTTTGCGTGGGCTACTCAGGGCGTTGCTAGGAATGGGGCATTGGCCAATCTGCCATCTGGGACTGTTGTCTGGGCCCATCTTAGTAAGAACAAGTGGTGGCCAGCGCGCATACAGGATCCAAAGGATGCTCCAGAGTTCATCCGAAGTGTGATGAAGGCTGATACAATTTTGGTTCATTTCTTCGATAATTGGGAAAAAGCAGTAAAAGACCCTACGATTCGATCTTATCGTTGGATGAAGGCAGCATCAATTCGAAATTTCCAAGAAGACTTTAGCTCGAAGAGTGCGGCCATGAAAACTCCGATGTTCAAGCAGCACGTACGGATTGCGTTGAGTTACTGTAAAGGTTTCAGTCCGGATGCGTGGGAGGCGCTGTCTATGGAGTCAAGTGCGGCTGTCGGGCCTTCTTGCAACGATTCGTCGAGGGTGGGGGGAGCGACGCCTGTGGTGCCGGCCGTGGATATCGATTTGCCTGGGCCAAGGACACCGGCTGTGCCGGTCGTGGACCGAAAGGGACCTCAAGTGGACGCAGATCGTTGTACTCCTGTTGTCTTCGACACACCACCAGAAGGGCTGGAGTCCGCTACAGTGACGGGTGAAGGTCCGGATCTAGGAACACACACGACCGATGAGCATTATTTCCGGGAGCAGCAGGGCTACAGTGAAAAGCATGCGCGAAAACCGATCAGATTGAGGTTGCCGGCTATTCGTTTGGTAGATACCGGCGTTCCTGAGGAGATGGCCAAACTGCAAAAGTATCTTCACGAGTTGCTGGGGCACTTCGGTTGGGCTTTAATAAAGGAAGCTTTGCCTTTCCTAGTTGATGAAGACGTGGTTAAGTACTTGCGGAAGGTGAGCGCGCAGCCCTCAGGGGCGTGCGCGGGATGTATCGAAGGCAAGTCGAAGAGCGAACCTCTTCCGCAGGGGAAGACCTCTCGGCCCAAGGCCATTTTGCGGGATGAAAAGGTTTATCTCGACTTGAGTGGGCGGATCGAAGAACCGTCTGCGGGACACAATTATCACTACTACATGTCTGCAATCAAGTCTAGTGGATTTGCCGTGGTGACGGGTTTGACATTCAAAAGCCAAGCTCTGCTTGGTGCTGCAAAGATCTTCTCCAAATTGGGGGGAGCGCCAAAAAGGTTGCAGATTGACGGCGAGGGTAATCTTAATACTTCCCTTGCCTTGAACTATTTCGAGGGCGCTCGGGAGTGTGAGGTAATCACTACGGCTGCCGGGTCCCATTTTCGGAATGGAAAAGTTGAACGGTTACATCAAACATTGAAAGGCTGTGTGCGAGCTATGTTACTTCAATCCGGTTTGAGTGTGCGATTCTGGTATCATGCGCTGCAGCATGCTGTGCTCATTTACAACCTTCTCTCTGTCGCCAGGAATGAGAATGACGAGAAGCTCAACTGTACAGTTTGGGAATATCATTACGGCACAAAGCCCGTTCTGCAAAATTTACTTCTTGGGCCTTTTGGATGTCTTGCATATCTTATACTCAGTGAAGAGCAACGACGGGCACGCGGCCTCAGTGGTCATTTTGGTATTCGAGCATTAGCAGGTGTTTATCTTGGTTGTGTTTTTAATCCAAATACCGGGGTATTCGATCATCTGATTACGGACGGTCGGTCTATCTTCAGTAGTCCTAATCAGGTGAAATGCATTCCAGATGTGTATCCGATGAAGTTTTCCTCCTCACGCGCACAGTCGTTGATACCTCATCATGCCGAAGATTTCATGCTTAGTCATGAGGGGGAGGGGATATCACATGCGCAGATTTTTGAGAAATGTTGGGTAGCGGCAAGGAAGGCCAAAGTCACGCAAACGCAAGCAGAAAATGAAGCAAAGCCAAAAGGGATGAAAACAAAGTTGAAAGGCGATGAAAGGGTCTATGGCAAGAACAAGAAAAAGCCATTGAAGATCGTGTCAGAAGTAGAAGGTGGCGAGGCTGTCGTCTCTGAGGCGCTTGCGCAGGTGGACGAGATAGATGATGACATCAATCTTGAAGACCCGCGGGACTACATGGTTGAGCCATTGCGTGATGAGTTTTGTTTTGAAGAACCCTACGAAGGAGCAAAGTATAATCTGGTTGTTCCAGTGGATTTCAGCGATCAGAAACTCGTGCCGTCGGAGACGGAGCATCCACACAAACGTTTTGTAGGCAGGAAGATTCGGAAGATGTTTGAGGTAGATGATATCACCAAGAAGCGGGTAGCGAAAAGCTTTGCTGGTGTGGTATTGTCATACTCCCCAGAAAGACAGTTATTCAAAGTCATGTACGATGATGACAATGACAAAGAGGATCTGGACTTTTATGAGCTGACTCAAGTGCTAGTGATGGGCAAGAAATGGGGTGATCCCCCGGAATGTGAAGGTTACACTAGAGCTGAGCGCATACAGATACTGAAACAACAAGTGCTGATGCGTGAAGTAAAAGAAGAAATCAATTGTGTGCTCGAAAGTCGTATTGACAGGGCGTATGAAGCTTGGTACGCGAGCGAAAAGGAGCAAATGTTTCGGGCCGTCGATGATGTGATCGGAGATGGTACACTTGAAGTTCCGGTACCTGACATGAGTCGGGAAACGATCTACGATGACGAGCCGAAAACAGAAAAAGAAGTCGAAGCGCACAAAGAGTGTGCGGAGATTCGAAAGGCGGCTTGGAAGGAAATTCAGCAGCTGATCGAGATGTCGGTGGGTGTGCTGCTTGATGAACGGCAGGCGCAAGCCATCGAGAAAGACAGGAAGGTACAAGTTTTGCGTAGTAAGATGGTGTACAAGAGGAAATATGAAATTTCGCCGACTGACGGTAAAGAATACTTCTTGAAGTGGAAGGCGAGGTTGGCGGCCGTGGGCTGCACTCAAGAGCCGGGTGTAGATACTGTATGGAATACGTTCTCGCCTACGATAGGTTTTACAGCCATTCGGACGTTGATAGCGACGATGTGCAATCCCAAGTGGTACGTCGACAGCTATGACCTCTCAGGGGCGTTTCTAGGTACTAGGCTTGAAGACCAAGCAGTATATATGAGGTTGCCGCCGGGGGCTGGAGAGTATTCGAACAAGATCCTCCGGTTGACACGTTCTATATATGGGTTGCGAGGGGCGAGCAAGGCGTTCATGAAGCAGCTCGGGTCCGAGGTTGAAAGCTTCTCTGAGAAGGTGGAATACAAAGACGCTGACGGGAAGATGAAGGTCGAGTGTGCTCGCTTTGAGAGGCTGGTAACGGACCAGTGCATGTTTAGGTACAAGGATGCTCGGGGAAGAGAGATGATCTTTGCGAGCTATGTTGATGACATTATATGCTGCACTACGGATTTGGAGTTACGTGAGCGTTTTTTCGAACATCTGCGGAAGACATGGAGTATCACGCATGAAGGGACTCTCGACAGGTTCTTGGGTATTCACTTTGAGAGAGGCAAGGATAAGTGGTCTTGGTCGGCAACAATGGGGACCTACATTGATAAAATTGTGAAGCGGTTCGGATTAGAAGAGAGTCGTGGAGTCAAGACGCCAATGGAGCCGGGCTTTGTGCTTACGGAAGAGGATTTTGCCGAAGAGCCTACGGAGTCCATGATTTCGGAAATGAGAAGCTTGATTGGCAGCATCGGATACTGTGCTACCGCCGTACGATTCGACATAAGTCATGCGGTTAGTGTGCTCAGTCGACACCTGGCGAGGCCGTGTGTCAAGGTTATAGAGGCGGCAAAGAGAATTATCAAGTATCTTGCGGGAACGCGGGATTTTGCCGTCAAGTGGACGTCTTCTGCTCTGGAAGAGGAGCAGGGATCAGCCAATGTGATCATAGGAGCAGTAGATGCTTCTTTTGCCATGGATGCTATGACGCGCAAGTCTCATGGGGGGTTTATCAACTTCGTGAATAACGGAGCTGTCAGCTGGAAAAGCGGGCTGCAAAGCATCGTTACTCTGAGTAGCTGTGAGGCTGAATATGTGGCGTTGTGCTCGGAGGTCTGTGAAGTGAAGTATCTGCGTTCGCTCATGAGGGAGCTCGGTCTCAAGCAAGCTGAATCGACTCTTATTTGGGAAGACAACAAAGCGGCAATTCTCATTGCGGAGAATGAGTGCAGCTCGGCGGGACGTAGTAAGCACATTGACGTGCGATACAAGTTCGTGGCGCAGGCTATAACGGAAGGATCAGTCAGGGTAAGGTACACTCCTACAGATATGAATTTGGCAGATGTGCTAACAAAGGCAGTGCCTTTGGCTACATTCGAGAGGCTGGTTAGGCTGTGTCTTGAAAGCAAAAGAGGAGAATACTATGTCAAATTGGCAGATGAGAAGATGAGCTATGTGTCGGATGAGAAAACCTGGATGGTGACTGACATGTGGTGAGAGAGAGAGAGCGAGTACACCTCTCAACTCACACGAGGGGGGAGTGTTAGAATATGCCGAAGGTCATAGATTGAATAGCTCGTGAGAGTTGAGGGTCTGTCACGGATCAGTCACTGAGCCGTACAAATTGGAGAACATGTTCTTTAAT
>CALGTP010000308.1 GCA_937902105.1 uncultured Actinomycetes bacterium | reverse complement strand
ATCCCAACGCAAAAACGTTCGAATCCCACTATCCGATCTAATCGATAAAACTGACCCAGGTCAGGAATTTCCAACGGATCTATATCCGGAAGATGAGTGGGAAAATCCCTGGGATCCGTTCCAGCGTTCAAACGATCCGTCAACTCTACCAACGGATATTCAGGGCGATCCTGAAACCGTGCTAGAAATACAGGCACTCCTTCGCGAGTATCCCTCAGTATTTGCACGCGAACTCAACTCAATCCCTGCGGATGTCGATCCTATCGAACTCCGGGTAGACGAGGAGCAGTGGAAATCAAAGAAGAACGCGGGCCATGCCCGGCCACAGAGTCAAATCCGCAAAGCGGAAACTCTAAGACAAGTTAGACTGATGCTTGACCAAGGTCTCATCAAACCTAGCGAGGCTGTCTACTACAGTCAGGTTCTTCTGTGCCCAAAACCCAACGGGACTTGGCGTTTTTGTGTCGACTATCGTGCGCTTAACAAGTGCAGTGAGCGCGAGTCATGGCCATTACCCAACATTGAAGCGATGCTGCATCGGATCGGGGACGCTCGTCCACGCTACTTCGCCGTCATGGACGCGACCAAAGGTTTCTTTCAGACACCTCTGAAGCTGGCCAGCCAGATCTTCACGGCATTCATCATATATGCCGGGGTTTACCAATGGTTGCGTTGCCCCATGGGCCTCAAAGGCGCACCTGGATATTTCCAGCGACAGCTCTCTCTAGTATTCAGCGCTGCTGGATTACTATACTTGGGACTCGAACTCTACATTGATGACATCATCGTGTACGGCCGTACAAAAGAAGAATTCATGTCTCGTTTGAGACGAACCTTCCAAGTGCTTCGAGAAAAGCGTATAACGCTTAATCCCGACAAATGCAAATTTGGCTACTCCAAAGTAGAGTACGTTGGTCATACGATCGACGAAGAAGGGTTGGACTTTTCGGAAACTAAAAAGAACAAGGTTCTTAATTTTCCCGTGCCTACACTTAGCAAGCATCTTAAGAGCTTCCTAGGTCTATGCAACTACTTTAGGGACCACGTCTCTAACTACTCCACACGAGTAAAACCATTGTTGGACCTCCTCCAAGACTACGACAAGCACCGTAAACTAGTCTGGACGGAAGACGGCGAACAAGCCTTCTATGAAGTGCGAGACGCTGTCGCAACATGCGCAAAGTTGTTCTTCATGCATCATGATGATCCGAACTATGAAGTAGTGTTATGCACAGATGCATCCGCTTACGGATTAGGTGGCTATCTCTGCCAACGTCACAAAGAGACAGGAGTCGAGACTCCGATCCAGTTCATATCTGGTACCTTCACGAAGGAACAGTTCCGTTGGTCAACCAACGAGAAAGAAGCATATGCTGTCTTCTACTGTCTTCTGAAGCTCCGGCATCTACTCCGCGATATCCAATTTATTTTATTGACAGATCACAAGAATCTGATCTATATAAATGATTGCGCCTCGGATAAAGTCGCTCGTTGGAAACTGTTCACACAGGAATTCGACGCACTTATCGAGCATCTTCCGGGGGTTCAGAACCGCATTGCTGACAATTTCAGTCGACTTTGCGTCATTCTACGACCCCGTCTGGATAAGATAACGCCGAAAGAACATCGCGATTCGCTTCAGCAAACGGTCCTCTATCCGTCCGCCGCTGTGGCAACCCTTAACGTTCTCAACACGTTGGATCCACATGACGTCGCGTCTACATCCGAAGTCTATTCTTCGATCGATACAAAAGAGATGAAATTGCTCCGGCAATATCACAATCATACCACTGGACACCATGGTGTTTCACGTACCATAGACAAGCTACGGTCACACTTCAAGAAGCAGAAACCGATGCCTCGTCTGGCAGAAAAGGTGCGAGCCTTTGTCAAACACTGCCCCTGCTGTCAGAAGATGAATCAACTGAGGATACCAATCCAAACGTTAGGGTTCACAGCAGCGACTTACACTCCCATGGAGCGTATCAACATTGACACGATCGGTCCCTTGCCCGCTGATGAACATGGCAACACCTACATCATCGTCATCATTGACTGCTTTTCCCGATGGGTCAGACTCGTCGCGTGTGCTGATGTTACCGCTGCTACTGCAGCGCGAATCGCACTGCTACCATGGCTCTGTGATTATGGATGTCCCGAAGTCATTTTATCTGACAACGGCACCCAATTCGTAAACCATCTGTGGACCGCTCTTTCAGAGCTGGTCGGCACGACACTTCGACAGACTACCCCTTACTCTAAGGAGGAGAATAGTATAGTTGAACGGGCCAATAAAGAGGTCATGCGACATCTCCGCAACATCCTTTTTGATCGCAATATTGAGATCAAGGACTGGAGCCTCTATGTACCCTTGGTACAACGCATTTTCAATGCAACGGAGATAGAAAGTATAAAAACTTCTCCCGGCCAAATCATATATGGCAATTCCATCCAATTGGATCGTCGACTCTTTGAAGTCACGAAAACCATAGCCTCAGAAGGTCCTTTGAACCTTTCCAACTACTTAGACAATCTGCTGCAACAGCAAATGCACATCATACATCTGGCACAAAAACACCAGATCGGCAAAGACCAAGCCCATATCTTTCAGAAGAAGCAAGCTTCGACAAATCCTACCCAATACGAAATTGGCAGTTATGTTCTCCTCGAATATGCTGCAGGCGGTCTTCGACGTGGCCCACCTAACAAGTTGATGCCTTTCTTAGAAGGTCCCTTCAAAGTTGTCAATCTATACGGTACTCGATATACCTTACAGAACCTCATCAATGGAGAAACCCGAGACGTCCACGTCTCGCGGATACGACCTTATCTCAATACAAGCGATACTTCTCTAGAGAATATGCGATCAATCGCAGTCCGAGATCACCATGAATTCGTGGTCGAATCCATCTTGGATCATAGCGGAGATCCTAAAAAGAAATCCGAACTATCTTTCAAGGTACGATGGAAAGGTTACACAGAAGAGCACGACTCCTGGGAACCTTGGAAAAATTTGCGCCTAGTCGAACAACTCCATGACTATCTACGTAGTCATAACATGGCCAAATTAATCCCCAAAGTCGACGACGTCGTTGACGCTTTAATTCCCACTGCGGAATTTCTTCAATCCAACCTACCAATCTCTTCCACTCAAGAAGACGCAGTCTCCACTTCAGATCATACAAGGAAACGATCGGCCTCAGGCCCTCGTCAACGTTCCCGATCTCGCAAACAAGTGCGCTTCGCCGGCTCTGGTTGACTCTTTGTCAAATATTTA
>CALGTP010000307.1 GCA_937902105.1 uncultured Actinomycetes bacterium | reverse complement strand
GGTGTGTACTTGCAATCTACGCAGTTCACAGCATAAGCCCAAGAGACAGCAATAACAGTGTTGCGGCGTTGTGTTAAGGTCCCTCTGGGAGTTTGAAGCCTTACTAGGAAAAAAAACAGAGGGGCCTGAAAGGCACGAAACACTACGCCACTACTTCTGCTGCTGCTGCGCTTGCTGCTGCTGCTGCTGTTAATGATAAGGTCTGTTGGCGCAAGAAGCCTATGGTTGTTATGAGGCCTCCTATTATTATAGATAGGATGTGGCCAACAAGACCACTGAACATGGATGAGCTCGGCTCTGATAATGTAATGTGCACGTGTTTTTCACTTCCCTCAGTGGTCTCTGCTATGACTCTCTTTATGTAGTCCGAGTGCGGAGTTGACTGTGGAGAGCTGAGCCCTGCCCATAGCTCTTCGCAAAAATGTGTAAACGCCTCAGCTCCGAAAGATATGATACCCTTGATGGCATGTGCCATCAAGCGGCCGGAATGGCCTGCCAGTTTTGGATTGGACAGCAGTGTCATTACTATGGCTGCTGCCAGGAAAAGCTGAGGGGAAGAGAATTTGTGAATGCTCCAGTACACTGCAGTGCGCGTGCCGCTCATAATTCGTGATAGCCAAGAGATGCCAGGAGATGGATGCGGTTTCGTTCGCAGCGTCACCGGTTTGAAGGCCTTCTCCTCCTTCTTGGCCGGTTCCTGATGTTGGATGGGCTCCCCATCCTTTGGTGTCGCGGCCAGGTCAGCCATTGCAGTTTTTGCCTTGGCGTAGTGTTTCAGTGTGTCATCTCCCGGGCTTCGGACTGATGCCTTGCGCAAGTACTCAATGTCTAGTTCAGAAAATTTTGAGCCTTTCATGGCTCCGATGGACACTACTGTGTCCTTATATGAATCTAGCAGCTTGTCCATGGCTGACAAAATGCCTATGGAAGGGGATACAGTTTTTGCCAGGCGCTATTGTCCTGATGCGAGGCAGGCGCACACGTCTCGACTCGAGCCAAAATGTCCGCAAGATTGGTGTCCTTGCGACTGCTGATTTTCCACCATGGCCGCGACAATGGTTTGAGAAGAATGGCCCCGTGCTCCAACACAGTCAAAAGTTGTGTTTTGTTATTTTCTGGTAATTGAACCATGAGTTGGGCTGAGATGCTCTCTTGAATGTAATGTCTCAAACTCTTTTCTGAAGACCAGCGGCCCCAGAACAGGAGGCGGTTAGGCTCGATTCCGCCTGTGAAGTAGAAGGTCGTTCCTCCGGGCCGCAAACAAGAAGGTAGAACTCTCCAGCTTTTAAGGCCAACTTGGCCTGCTAAGGTTTTTACCATGCTCCTGAATTTGTGCTGGCTCGAAGGCCACAGTTTGGCCTTTGGTGCTAGGCCTGAGCAAAGCCATCCGAGCCAAATTGTTGTGACTTCTGACCTCACAACTGCAAATTGAGTTTTTCCCAGTTGTCGCCTGTTCTTTGGATTCTCTACTGCACAGAGCGCGAATTTTCCTCCGAGTGATGTGACTCCTCCAGGTAGCAGAACTTTGTCTCGGCTGAGTCCCAACAGCTCTCCTGGTCGCAACAGGGCAAAAAAGCCTGTTTCCAAGAGAACCGAGCAAGCCCACCAGAGGTAAGCTGATTCGCCATCACTTGAGAGCGCGTTTACTCTGGCCATGATAATCATTGCCACCAAACAGGGCAGCGGCAGTGCCAGTCTGAGTCTTCCCGGTCTTTCTTGACCCCAGCTCTCAAAGGCCTCCCATGCACTGCTGAGCTTTCCCTTCAGTCGCGGACAGAAGGTTTGAGCCGCAAGGAGACCGTGTTTTGCTAGGAGGTAGTTCGAGATCGGATCACATTCGTAAAGGTGTTGCACAAAGCCTTCCAAAGTTTTCTCTCCTCTCAAAGGGTGCCGCTTCCACTCCTTCTCCGCATCGATGTTGCGCGCACGTGTGTACTGCACTACTGCCAGCCAACCTTTGACCAGCTCTTTCCGATACTGAGAGCCACGGAGGGTGGCACGCAAATTTCTCGAGGACATATTAGTGAGCTCGCCGGGCCGCAAGCTCAAGCATGCGGCACAAAGCGAGGGGATACACAGCAGCAAGTGCAGACCTTTGCTGCCGGCCTGTCTTGGTCATAATGCTACCAATCACTTGATCATGCTCATGTTTACGGTTACACCTAAGGCTAAGTGAACTGAGGTCAAGGTTCCCGATTATCTTGGTGTACTTGCGAACACGCCTAGACCTAGGGGCCCCCTGAAAACGCAAACCAAACATGCACTGATCAAGTATTGCTACACTGACACTGACGCGCGACATGAGTTGCTTGACGGACGGCATATGAAAAAGATAGGATGTGCCAGGATTCTCCAGGCTCCAAGTGTTGCCACCTTTGGCTAACAAACGAATAAGAACAAGGGATCTACGCAAAAGCTCGTTTCCAAGAATTTCCCTATCTAAACTGCCATCGCCCTGGGGTAATTGTTTTGTCCTGGATCCTCCATTGAGGTTTTGTAGCAACGAAAAGCTTGAACAGGGGGTGGCAAAATGCCAATGATTGTTCACTGCTTCCGAGGCTTCTCGTTTCAGGTTAACAAACACGTCATCCAGCATGATATCAGAAAATGGATCATAAACACCACGTGGAAATGCCTCAACACCAGCTAAAACACACCACTGGCCAGATTTCCTGAAGACTTTGCTTGTTACCCCTTTTCCACTGAAGATTTCTCTGAAGGCGCGAGCTGTGCGGGGAGACATGTCTGCTCTCGGAGGGGACTGAGTCAGCCTATGTGATTGAGAACTAACGAAAACACCATGGGAACTACCACAAGGCCCTCCGGCCGGACAAACTGGACCCACTGGAACTCTAGGCACGAAAACACCCTTTTCAACCCTCACAAGATGACTCAGGCCCTCTGGTATGCTGTCCAAAGAATTGCACTTCTCAAGCAGCCAAGCAGGACATGGAGAAGGTGCTGCAATAGGTTTGAAACGGCTGGGCTCGTCTGCTGGATTTGAATGAGTGTCAACCCAAACGTTAATCATCTTAACCTGGCCGCAAATCACATAACCCAAACATGAACGCATAATGGGATTCAGGCTGACAGAGGATGACCTCCCCTTTGACCAAGCTCCTAGAACGACTCTCGAATCTACAAGATTTATGCATCTGCTGCCCCCCAAGTTTTCCAGCGACCTAGTCTTAAGTTCAGCTTTGAAGGCGCGCATTTCTTGAAGGTTTACATGGGACTCTTGGCTGAACTTATATGACTTGGTTGCTTTCCACTTGTGGGCCAGCATGAGTTTTTGAATATCAGGCTGTAGCTTCTGCATGGAACTCTCAGGAGGAAGGCAATTCTCATTTGACCAATCTAACCTAACATGCTCACCACGGTGCTCACCCAAACGATAGAGATTTTGAGCAATATCACCAGTGGTCTCAGTCATTGCACTTCCTCCTGCTGTTGGCGTGGCATCAGTAGCACTCACCCGGGCAAGTACTGGCCACCGTATGTTGGCATGCGCTACACCAAGCAACAAACAAGCACAAACGAGCTCATCTCGAACAGTAGAGGGCAGTTTCCTAATGCTGTTGGGATCAATGGAACTTGTCCATTTATAAGAGCCCTGGAAAACGCTCATCAGTTCACGTCTGTGCATGAAAGGATGTGGGAACTGACCTAGAAGCTGTTGCATTGCTTTCTGAGATGCATGACCTGTTTCAACAGTAAGTGCACAAACATTGGCGATAGCAGCTAACTTAGGCAAAGCTGTACCTACCCTGCCTGTCCTGTTGTTTATGTGTGTGCCCCAAGCTGTGAACTCGGGTTGCTTATCAAACGTCTTTGCCAAAGATCGAGGAAGACCTACCTGTTCATAATGTTCCCTGCTGTCTGTCATGATTTTCTCATCTCTGAGCTGCTGCCGGGGTCTGCGGACCCTCGGATGCTCTTGGCGATTGACGACTAAAGAGACTATGTGGTCGTCTATGTACAGTCCATCCCAAACCGGAGTCAAAGGAACTGAATGTCGATACTTTAGTGTCTCAGCTTCGCGAAGGCAATCACAATCATGTAACACCTGCTCATGAACAGACTGACACAAATCAACAGCGTTAACATCACCCATGCAGACAACCCTAATGGCAAGAAGATACGATCTGTCACACTCAGCACCAAATTCAACATAATCCTTGCCTGAAAGTGGCTTCCCGTCACCGACTACATTTCGAGGGATCCAATTGGGGTGGTGCTGCAGCATGTAAAAATAGTTGCTCAAATCATCCCCACTACCCCGAATAGAATCGCCCGGGCCCAAAACAGCCTGACAATACATACATCCCTGAGGCAGTTCAGCCCACCCCAACTGATCCTCAACTGCATTGAAGGGCCTACGATCATTTATAAGGCGATCGAACAAGGGCTTTGATTTTACACAAAACAAACCACCAGTGATAACATTCCCTAAGGTATCCCTAAGGGCCGTCTCAAAAGGGACCAACACCGCCATCCTAGAAGACAAGAGCCTCTTGTTCACCTTATGTTTTTCACCAGGAGGAACACGGTGGCATGCACGAATCCCTGGACAAGGCACCTTACACTGAGGTACGGTTTCAGACATGTTATTGAATACGTCAAGCTGGTGGCCCTTCAAAATATCGGCCGGATTCACTGTGCCCGCCTCCTCAGGGAGGGCAATCCGGTCAGCGAAAACTTCCAAAGCATGATTGCTGAGCCTATTAATGTCTTGAACATCTAAGCTATCATAGTTATCAGCTCTAAGTAATTCTAGGGCCTCGTTCAGAGCTGTCACGCCGCGGCTGGCCGAGGGCAGGCCGTCAGGCAGGCGGGCAAATGGTAACAATTCTTGAGACAAGTTGGTAGCAAAGCTTAATGACATAGGAGAGAAACCCCTAGAGAAAATGTTATCAACAATGGAGTTGATCTCTTGTTGCCTGTAAGGTGCTCCGCACTCCCAAAAGGAGAAAGCACAAAAGAGCATGTTTGTCAAGTTCTCAGCCCGCCTCCAACCTCGGCATCTGTAGCGCAGCCTACCGCTGCACGTGCCCTCAACCCTGCGTGCTGGGTATGGGCACAAAGCCGGAAAAAAGGATTCACTTCCTGCAACAGCGCTAGGCGCCGGAATAGAAGATGTGTCTCTGCCAATCAAACCCTGAGCATTCTTGTGTGCTCGGGCCGAGGCAGCCATGAGAGCTCGAGAGAAGCGCGCAAGTGCACTCCTACCGTCGAGCATGAGGTGAAGTAAGCGTTTATCAAGCCTATTTGCATTACGACCACCTTCACCGTTGTGGTCGCTGCCAAAACCAAAGCGGGCCCTCAATCCTCCTTCTTCTCCGCTGCGCCCTCGCCCCTCTTCTTCTGCCACCAAGGCTGCTTCTTCCAGCTGGCTCCGCCTTCTTCCTGCGGGCTTGTGGCCGAAGTCTTCTGCACCTTGTCGAGGGCCATCTGGTAGCCGGCTATGATCTCCAGGGACCTGGCCCCACCTCCGAACCTTCTCTTCTCCAGGGGGTCCGGCTGACAGGTCAGTAGCCAGGCGCTCCGCCAGTTTCCGTCGTCCAGGCAGCACTGGTGCTTTGACTCCAGGTTGCGGCAGAGCTGAGCGGCTGCTTGCAGCGGGTTGCCTTTCAGCAGCATGCGGAGGACATGGAGGTCTTGAACATAAGTGCGATGGAGGAGCCGCTGTTTCCCAAAGCCGACCTTCTTGTGATGGTCGAGAATGTTGACTGGCTGTCCTGCGGCCGCGTCCTCCTCTTCGACGCCGAGGTCCTCCAGGGCACGCTTCAGCCAATCCTCGATCACCTTTTGAGGCCTCAAAAGAGTTTCTGACTTCAAGCTCTCGAAGTTTCGTATGGCCTTTGCCACTCCCGAAACCTTCAGTGTCCTCAACTCCTCGTTGCCGTCCTCGTCCTCGTCGCTGCTGCCCTTCTTGCCTTTGCCCCGTCTGAGTTCCTTCAGCAGTTCCATCTGGATGACGTCCTGGATCTTGAGCTTCTTGGTTTTCCCAAGGGCGTCCAGGAGAAGGTCTACGTTTCCTGCCGAGGATCCTTTCTTCGTCCTCTTTCCTTCCTCCTGCAGCAACTTGAAACGGCTGCTCCCTAGCAGCCCTGAGCCTCCGCCGGTGTTGCCTGCCCCAGAACTCACGAAGGGCGCGGCTGAGCTCGCGCTTGCCGAAACCCCGTTTGGCCTCTCCTTCGCCTTTCCCTTCGAAAACAGTGCTGCGAGCACGGCTTGAGCTTCTGGGTTCATCTCGTCCTGCTCTGCGTCCTCGCTGCCTGACTCGTCGGACTCGGAGGCCTGCATGTCTCGAATCTTCGTTTCCGCAGACTGCAGCAGCTTTTTGAGTCGCGTCACCTCCTGGGTGTCCTCGGTTGTCTCGGCTCCTTCCGAGGCGGTCGCAAAGGCGGTCTCGTCCGGAAAATCGATCCGGTAGTAGGCCTTGAAGACCAAGGAGTTGCTTATCGAGAGCAGCTGAACTTGGCGTCCGGGCGGTGCCTTGGCTAACAGGTTTGAAGGCTTTCCTCTGACAACCAGAAGCCATTTTGTCTGACCGTTGACCGTGGTTTCGATCGTGGCCAAGTTGTCTTCGAGGCCTTCGGGAAGGGTAGCTCCGAGGCAAGCTATGGTAGTCAGAAACTGCTTCTTGGCTTCAACGACAACGCACTCGTAGACGGCTTCGACACCTGTATCTCCAGCCGCTTCCAGCTGCAGGGTGACAAAGCCGCGGTCACCGACAGCCCATCCTGACATACCGCGAGAAGGAGGATTCCTGGGAGTGGGATGATCCTCTTTTGGCTCACACTTGACCCACAAAACTACGAATATATATATATAAATTTGTTATGTAAAGGCTGTTTAACATATATACATACACTGATTTATTGCAGATAGCCAAACGCATT
>CALGTP010000306.1 GCA_937902105.1 uncultured Actinomycetes bacterium | reverse complement strand
CGCGGCCGTGACGGCGCGGCTGTCGCGCCGCTGCGGATGTGGCGCGATCATTCTTCGGCGCCTCCCTCGCTCAGCCTCCCTCGCTCAGGGGCAAACCGGCGCCAGAAGGAAGCCGACGAAACTCGAATTGCTATTTTAGAATCCTACGTTTTGTTAGAAACACCTCGTATTGGGGGTCATGGGCTAGGGCTGGCGGACATCTAGTCTCCTCGGCGCTCCAGACATGTCGGCAAACGGGTACGTCGCGCCCGCTCCCGCGGTTGCGCATGACGACACCCACCAACGCGCTCCTGCGCACGAGGCGCCCGGCGATGAGCCCGCCTCGCCGCACACGGCCACCCCAAACCCGTCCGCGAAACGGCCCGCATTCGCCGCGCCGCGACTGCGCGCCTCGCCCCCCATCCCTTCACACAAGGTCACGTACAGGCGAACATACATACACTGTCCGCATTTCGCTAGAGCGGTAGGTCGAGCCACTGGCGCTCGACCCCGTCTCCTGCACGGTGCGGAAGCGGTACGTCGGGCCATTGGCGCCCGACCCCGTCTTTTAATCTTTCTCTCTCAAACCCCACCTACGGTCACTCGAGCCACTGGCGCTCGAACCCGATCAATCCTCAGCTCCTCTCCTCTCAACCCACGCTGCCCCAACACCTTCCCAGAATTGCTAGTCGCAAGACCACCGAGCGCAAACGCCGAGTCGAGTTCGGCGCTCTCGAAGTCGAAGCGCCCACGCCGATCGATATCATCTCGACGAAAGTCGCTCTCCATTCTACGCCCGCAGAATGGCGGAACAAATTTGACGTTGTCACCATCTCCATCGAGCGCGTCAAGCCCACGGACCCCGACATCGGCCCAAACGCGCTCGGCAACGCTGCAGCGGTATTCTACCCTCAGCCCGATCGCATTGGAGGCCGGACGTTCGGGCAGTCCGCCGAGAAGGCATGTGACGCCTTCAAGACCTGGGCCAACCCCAATAACGCGAGCTCTTGGAAGGATGTCGGCCTCGCCTGTGGCGTCGATATCAAACAAGAGTATGCCGAGCTCTGCCAAGACACCTTCCTCCACCACCATCCACATAGGCATACCAGACATACAACTCTGTCCGCTGACTCTGGCGGAAACCACATACGCACCATATGTTGAACTAAAATTAAAAAAGCATATAATTTTCCCCACCACCATCTCGACGCCCCTTCTACACACAAACAAATACTGGGCAATGACCCATCACGCATGGAACAAACTCATGCACGCGCTCCATGGCAACGGAAAGAAAGGAACAAACACAAATAACACATCACACACCCCTGCCAAAGACTTCCTCGCCAAAGTACGATACCGATTCCATAATGTACATAGCATACGAGACCCAACATTTCGGAAAGTATACCTCAACCAGGCACGCTCCGCTGCAGACATCCTTCTCCTTGCAGAAACTAACTGCGACGCTCACCAGAATCCTCGCACCTACGAAAGCGCATGGGCTCAAGACTGGCAAAAAGGACAATGCTTCTGGGCCTCCGCCAAGGGCACATACACACCCCACAGCCGAGGCATGGCACTCTGCATTGCGGACAACATCCCTTTCACCAATGCAACTCAACTATATCCGATACAAGACCAGCTTAATATCTGTGGCCGCATTCTTATAGTACGAGCTCAGCTACATCACCGGGACACAGTAATTATTGGGTTCCACGGAGACAACTCTGCCCCCGCCTCACGCCTGCAACAACAACATCAGGCCAACAGAGCATTCTCACTAGATGCAACACTAGCGGCATCAATTACCCACCTCATTAACATTATCGACAACCTCAACATTCACCCATCCACTGACATAATACTTATGTCTGACCACAACCACCGCATCAACCCGAGCCTGGACTACCACTCACCAGCCGGCACCACCGACATTGCTCTACCCAGCACACGCACGGCCTTTAACACCCTATTGAAAAAACTACAACTTGTTGACACCTTCCGCACACTCCACCCACAAACGCGCGAATACACACGTGCCAACATCCAACACGGTCTCGTGGTCTCACGCTCACGCATCGATGGAATTTTCATCAGTGCACACCTCGTTTCGGGAAAAGAACGAGCCCTCCTATCCACAACTCATATCTCCCCCACTGACAAAAACCTATGTGCCCTACGCCAAGCACGGACAGCAAGTCACCCAAATCCACAAAGCCCCGCTGCTCAAAACCTCACCTGGAGCGACCACCACGCAGTACAGACCGTCATACGCTACTCAAACATACAAGCTCCACCAACCCGTTGGTCACTCCCCCTCTACCTCCTCAAAGACCCTAAAACTGTGACCGAAATGCGAAATATAATACAAGCCAACATAGACGAAACGGGCAGTGCAACAGAACGCACCACTAACATCCTACAAAATATCGAAACATGGGCCACCGCACACGTAAAGGCCGCAAAATTGGAACACAACTACGAGCGGAATCGAATCACACGCGACCTCGCCCGAGTCAACGCGAAGCTGAGCCTGGACCATACCCATACTACAAACCCCCAAAACCTATCCCCCACCGTCACTGCACACCTCAACCGCCAACGCGACCACCTACAAGCAAACCTCACTGCACTATACAGCCGTGAACAAGAAATATACTGCCATAACTTTGGGATTGAACGCGAAACAAACGGCGAGTCCTGTACAAGGGGATTCTTCGATGCAGTTCGCCCTCCACGCCAAACCGACCCTATCACCTCCCTCCGCAATTTCAATGCACCCCAAACACGTAAAGGCCACCTACCCGACTCCCTCAATACTCAAGAAGAACTAAACACCCAAGCCGATAATTTTTACGGCTCACCAGGCGGACTATACAACCTAAATCTTACAACGGACGTCACGGCCCAAACTACCCTCCTTGACTCTCTAACACGAGACGGAAAGTATCTTCCTCAACACGCTATACCCACCCTATCACTCGACAACATTCTCAACCCCCTACATATCTCCCAAACCATACGCGGCATGCCCAATCACTCCACACCTGGGGTGGACGGATTCCCCACTGAATTTTTTAAAGTTTTTGCTGGAGTCGACAGTGAAACAGAAGACCCGACAACAAAAATAAAAACAGCATCGCCAAACCCCTTCGCCGCACTCCTAGGACAAGCTTTCCGGGAAATGCTAACAGCCGGCTCAATGTCACCAAACATGCGCCGAGGCGTCATATCAATTCTTTTTAAAGATAAAGGACGACGAGACGACCTACGCAACTACCGCCCCATAACTGTCCTATGCTCACTATACAAAATACTGTCCCGTGCAATGGCGCTACGCCTCGGAACCGTACTTCCACACCTCGTTGACTCAATCCAGGCCGCTTTCCAAACCGAAAAACGCACGAGCAACGTAACCCGCCTTGTCCAAGACCTTATCGACCACTGCGAAGAAAACGGACTAAGTGGCATCCTTGCCTTCTGCGACCAAGAAAAAGCGTATGACCGTGTCAACTGGGACTTCCTTTTCGCTGTTTTAAAACGCATGAATATTCCTGACGACTTCATCAACTTGGTTAAACTACTCCTCCATGACAATATATTGAACGCCAAGGTGAACGGACACCTAGGCGCTCCTTTTCAACCCTCAAACGGGGTCAAACAAGGATGCGGCCTTTCTCCACTTCTATACATCCTTGTCATACAGACCCTACTCTCCCTAATCCACACTGCAGACGGACCTCCGGGATCCGACACTGCTCCATACGAAGGAATCGCCTTTCCCACAGCACGTCGCGGCGACACAGACGCACGAACACACTCACTCGCCTCTGCCTACGCCGACGACCTCATTGCATACCTGAAAAATCAAGCGCAACTCCCCGCTTTCCAACGTCTCATAGCGACCTTCGAAGCCGGATCTGGAGCACTCATGAACTGGACCAAAACTTTCCTATACCAAATTGGCACGCCAACACACACCCCCACAGAAATGAATCCGCAAACACCAACAAGCCAGAATCCCATCGTTATTCAGTTCAACAACGACACCATCCGCACACTTGGAATTTATGTGGGAACTGAAGACCAAATCACAAAGGCCTGGAAGTCCAACATCACAAACAAAATGCAGACACGTTTTGACCTCTGGCGGAAACGCTACCTCCCAAGCACCTTCGAAGGCAAAAACACTGTCGCTAAAAACAGTGCCCTCGCATGCGTATGGTATGCAACGGAGCACCAACTACCCCCTGATATCAACCAACTCCTGTCTGAATGGGACCAAACGTCGTGGAAATTCCATGACGAATCACACTCCAGCCTCAAAGCAGGCACTCGAGGGGCATGCCTCATACGCCGCAGCACCCTCAGACAGGATCACATCAACGGCGGCACACGTGCAGCAGACGTCGAAACCTTTGCCCGATCCATTTACGCTCGCCAAGTACAAACCCTCCTCTCGCCCCCTTTCAACGACTACCACCGCTTCGCACACACATGGATAAACGCCCAATACGGTCACCTTCGCCAGGGCCTCCGCCTCCTCACCTCCACATGCGACTTCCTCAGAATGGATGAAAGTCCATCCGAATTCTGGAAAAACGCTCTCCAATGCCACGGTATGCTGCAAGGACTGGGCCCAAGCGCTCAACAATCAACACTATCAGATCACCTAAACAGTCGCGAGCAAACTCCCCACTCGGCCCCGGAAATGCGACCAGTAAACATCCGCACCCACTGGAGCCTACTCGAAGTTCTCATGGAACCCCTATTCTACAACGTCAACATCCCAGGCAGATGGGGTAGCCGAAACGACAACCCACCACTCTTTATATCAAAGGCACGCCAAAGGAATGGAAATGCAAGAATTATTCGAACGTCGAAAGAACGCAAAAAAGCCGGCCTACTAGAACACAGCATCTCACTAGCAATGGCTAAAATGCAATGCACCCACATTGCTAACCTATTAATCGGAACACGTCCTGGCAGAAGAATGCACCTCATGACATACACACAATATACAAACCGCGCTTCTCTACACCAAATAGACCCACCACTGTTGGAAACAAGCTACCAGTCCCTCATCAATGCAATCACCTCCCACACGGCATGGACAAACGCCCTCAAAATCGGACGAGCGACGCAACAAAAATACCCTACTGCTAAACTCAGAGACGTCATCCGCCTCGCACCTAAACCCCCGGAACTATGGTTCTACTTCACAAATGACAAAACTGTTGGAGCTAACTCACCAGACCTTCCAAACATAATCAATACACTTTATAACATCACCACAGATGGAATCCTTACGGCCGATCCTTCCATCGCTCCACGAAGGACTGACGAACAAACATGCGAACAGGCCCATGTGTGGCTGGCTGCCTCCATACCACACTCCAACTCCAAATCCCGTGACCCCGACCTCCACCCACGAACACCAGGAGATACTCCTGAAACACAAAAACCAATACCACTCCGCACCAGCGGCATCATCGCCGACTGGGACGTTCTCCTCAAACGATCCAAACCAGCAAGACAGCCGGCACCCGTCGGCTCTAACCCAGCAAATTTTGCATACTACTACGGGCCCGTCGACACACCACCAGGCCCGGTTGCCTGCTCAGGTGCGGACGTCTTCCACTTACACTGGCTACAAGAATCCTACCAATGGACACCACCACGTACCCTTGATCCCGACCACAACCCACCCACGTCCCACGGCACAACATGGATCGAACTGCTCAACCAACCTAATACCTCAATCACCACAATCCGTGGGGCCATGATCCGACCCCGGATCTCCCTCGGCCTAAGCCCAAGCCTAAAAGACACCATGTACCGCGTACAAATGGACGCTTTCCTCATCGGCCCACGGCGATGCCTTAAACCCCTTCCAACTAAAGGAATATGCGACCTATGCTGGTACCAAGACGGAATACGAACTCCAGAAAACATAAAACATATCCTCATGGAATGCCCACACTCGTCTCCAACCATCTCGGCACACCTTCGTCTCCTTGCTTGCTGCGCTTCACGGCGCGGATCCCAGGAGGCCACACAGATGCCTACACAAACTTTCCTTCAAACCTTTGCCCGCCGCATCATTTTCGGATGCATCGATTTCGAACCAGCACAATTCCGCTGCCCACCCGAGGTTGTTGTCACCCTCGCTGCAGCGGTACAACAATGTACCCTCAAACGCCGCGACAGCAACGCACACCCAACTATTCTCGGAAGCCCACCTGAATCATCACCCTCCACTCTCCTCAATAACATCATAGCCAGATTTTCACTAGCAGCGTCCTCCACCTACATTAAAGCAAAACAGGAAAATGACCGCCACCAAATATTCTACCCAGACCGGCCTTCCAAGGAAACACCAATTGAGAAATGGACAAAAATCTGGGTCGAAAGTGGTGCCGTCCGCATCACTAACAATGGCCGGCTCTACTCAATCTTAATACCCACACCAAACATTCCCACATTACATCACATGCCTCCTCCCAACCCCGGCTTCGGCCCAGGCCCTGGTCCTGGCCCCGACCCCGGACCCGGCCCAGGACCAGGACACGACTCCGATCCCAGCACAGATACCGATGCCACCGAACCCGACACCGACACTGACACAAACCCTGACTCCGACCACAACACCGAATATGAATCGGATTCAAGCCAGCCCGCCACAACCTCACCACATCAGATACACAAAATAACATTACAACATACCCAAAAGAACACAACAACATCACCCCCCAAAACAAATACCAAGAACGGTGAAGAAAATATCACAAATAAATCAAACCTACCAGTCACAACCACAAAACCATCACCCACGTTCCAGCACCGATTTCCATGTTTTACACTATCATCAGATGAAACAATCGGCAACGAACCACCCGTCGCCACCACACACCGCACAACCATAGATACCTCACCCCTTCTAGTACTAACACCAAATAGCCGGGCTGCCGCGGCCAACGCCCGAATTGCGCATCGTGGCCATCCACTTACGCCCAATCCTCTACTTGCCATGTCGTCAAATCCACCACCATCCGTCTCACAACACAGACTCGACAGACTACTCCCTTCCTCTACCGAAACGAGCCGAAAATTCCACGCGACCCGAGCGGGCCAGATAACCCAACCACCTGTACCACGACCCCTTCTTGGCGCAGAATTCGCACTGCCTTACCCACAAGCACCAGCCATTTGGGCCAACCAATCACCTACTCAACCTTTCAATACCGATCTCCGCATCGAGGAGCGGACCCTCTCTTTTCTTGACACATGGGACACGGCCGAAGTGGTCAACCATAGAATAAACGACCCAGACTTCACAGGGCCCAAACAACATCTACTCCTAACCAACTTAAAGCGTTTCCTGAAGACTCCACGCCAGAATATTGGCATATGGGCCCACCTTAACAACACCCACAGATGCCCCGTCTCATCTCCATACCCTGTAGGCAGAATAACGTCCTCCATCAAATTTAGCCCCCTTCCCAACTACCTCCAGGCTTGCCTCTTCAGGAGTTCCGCAGTGTTAGCCATGATAAACGCGAAATCGCGTTGTTTCCTCTGGGCATGCTGCTGTTTCAACATCGAAACCCCATACCTAAAACAATACGTGAACAACAGAGACGGCCCTGACACCATTCTTCAACAAATCATGCAAGAATCAAACCTATCCAGAAACGAAGCAAAAGACAAATGCACGAAAACCTGGACTGAAACCGCCTACCTAACACTTACAGGATCAAACAAAAACCTGTCCTTCCTCTATCTCCTTGACCGCGAGGCGAAGGTTGCACGTAAAGACCTCTCACGAATTTCCGATCTCGCCTGGCTAATACCTGCCCATGCTCCCCACACCATCAACAGTACTCTAGGCAGATTTGCTATTCGAATATACAATCTCCTCGAGACCAGAATACTAATCTCTGTGAAAGACGCGCTCGAAACAGTCAACCACACGGTTGCGGCAATAATAAACGATGGCATCCTCCTCCAAAACGGTGCTCTGACAACAAATACCCGCATCGTAAAAATCGCTCGAACCACATCCGAATCCATATGTCCAGGTATAAACATGCTCTGGGCATGGAAACCGCATGCACCAAACATCACTACAGACACCGGCAAAATCCTCGGTGGACCGCTTAAAGTCCCACGGGCAAAGCCCTCACCGCCGACACAGTTTCCAATACATCACCCTTCTCCTGCACCCATCCTCATACCCTGCACCACTCTAATGACCCTAACACAGTCACCGCCTCCCGCTATCCAAACTCATAACACACAGAGAAATCAACCGCAACCCCCAATCAGAATACTCAAACCAAACACACAAGCCAACCACCACATACCACCTCGCCCACAACAAACAAACTCAATCCCCAACGACACCCTGGCACACATCGCTGAAATCCTTTTCAACCCTCCCAACATCTATAGAGTGGCTGTCACTTCGCGTGACAATACCACTGTGGTTGTCACTTCGCGTGACAATACCACTGTTGTCGCCCAGTGCGACAACACACCGAGGCGGTCGGGATAACGCTGATGGTGTTTATGTATACGGGGGGGAAGATGGGGAGAATAAAATCCCCCCCGTAGCTTGGCGACCGGTCTCCCCCGCTTGCGCCAAGTACCTTAGTGTGTAGCCCACAAGTATGCCCCCCAGCCCTCTCATTAAGAGATGGAGCCCTCGGACGGCTGGGCTACTGCGTACTAGAATGATTTAAAAAAATCAAGGGGTAATAAACATCATCAATGGGAACGGAGCGCGTTGGGATACCCTCCACGGGGAAGATTCACTTTGGTTGGGCAAAGCGTCGGCTCTAAATCGGCTCTAAATCGG
>CALGTP010000305.1 GCA_937902105.1 uncultured Actinomycetes bacterium | reverse complement strand
TTCTTCGTGTCCTCGTGAACGCAAGTGATGAGACCAGTCTCCCTGAGTACTCGGACCCATTTTTTTTTGCAAGCAGAAGACGGCATACGAGATCGACCGTTCGAGCCCGTAGATCTGCTGAATGCAATTGCAGCAGTGTTATCGACCTGAACCACAGCGGGACGTGGGAAAACAAGTCCTGCCTCGTCCACGACGTAGCTGAGTGCCAGCAAATCGTTCGCAAAGAGCGCCAGCGCATAGGTCTCCGATTCGGCGCTGCTTGTCGTCGCATGCTCAGATGTGATTGCCGGGTGTGCGGTCACTGGCCCCGCATCAGACCTGAAGCCAGCTGGGAGTCCCGAAAACCCTAGCGCAACTGTTGTCACACGAGCTGAGAAAAGCATCGGCGCCTCACCCTGGATAGCTAGACCGCCCAGCTGACTGCGCCTCTTGTTGACAGGTTCGGCATTGCCCCCGAGATCACTATCACAGAAGAACTCCCAGTCCTTGCTGCCCCTCAGTGGCTGCCGGATACCGAGACGCATGGTTGTCACGTAGTACCTAACGAGGTTGACCACAGCATCATATGCTCCTTGATTCGGAGCAGCCTGGTATTGCGCGATCCGATTGTAAGCCAAGATTCCATCCGGCCGGTGGTTAGCCAGCCACCCACACATACCGAGGCCCGTACGAAACCAGACCCTCCTGGTTGAGCTGAGTTCCTTCATGTCGGTAATGCCTTTGGCCATTGGCACATACATCGGCTTGCAGCCCTCCATACCGAGGATGACTTGCATGTTCTGGATGTACGTGGTCATGTGAATCCAAGTGTACTGCTCGCATTGGTGGACCTGCATGCCGACGTGGTCAATCGTAATCCCTGTAAGCAGCCACGTAGTACCGTTCGTGTCGAAGCGCTTCTCCAGATTAACGATGAACTCGACTTGATCCTTCTTTCGGCCCGTCAGCCAAATGTCGTCAACCCACAGGACGAGGATCAGTGGACCTGACTCGGAAGTCGCTCGTCGTGTGAACATACTTCGTTCGTTGTGCCCCCGCACGAGGCCACCTCCGCCTTCTGCAACAGGTTTAGTCACCCACTCCACGAAGGTGTTCTGCCACCGGATCGGTGCAGACCGAGATCCATAAATGGGCTTGAACTGCTGGTAGTACCGCCAGCGGTGATCGATCGGGCTTCGAACCTTCAAGTACCGGTCTCGACCGTCGTTGAATTCGAATGATTGCAAGAACGCTTGCTTGATGTCCGTAGCTGACGCTTCTATCCAGTGGGCAGGGTTCACCGCCTCGTACCGTGCCGCCTGAAGTATGGCAATACGAAGCGCGGCCCTACCTGCTACCGCTGCGTAGTAGTCGAAGTCTTCGCCGTCAGTCATGGCGGTGTTCTCCGTGTTGCCGAGTTGAACGATACGTACTTTCATCAGTCCTCCTTGCTTCTTGTCCAACAGCGGGTTGCAACCTGAGGCCTCCCGAAGTGCAATCGCGTACTTTGGGGTGCCGGGGTCAAGTTCTGCCATCACACCTCGAGTGGTGATGCCCGACACCTCCTTGTTGAATGCCTCAGTAGCAGCTGCGACCTTCTCAGGACCTCCCGAAAGAAATTGCTTCCATGACAGGTTCTTCTGAGCCATGATGTCCGCGACCGACCGCTCGTGTACTTCTTCGTCCTCGTCTGGCTCATCGACTTGAATAGTTGACTGAACCGCCAGCACACACACTGAATGCAGGACTGCAGCATCTGCTGGAGACAGCGCCCCCGACGCTTCAGTCGGTATGACTTCGATCCTGATTCGACCGCCCTTGAGGTCGTAGTCCAAATCGCACCTGCGGTACATAGCCATCTGGCCAGCGGAGTTTTGAAAGCGCATTTGGAGTGCTGCTGTCACCGAAGACCCAATGATTGCGTCGCAACGCTGCTGAATGTACGTTGTGGTGCTACGCTTGCTACCAGCCCGAATGATGCAGGCGTCGTCCGCCGAGGTCAACAGGTCGATTGTCGCAGCCTGTAGCTTGGCGCCTGACGCGGCATTGCTAGTAGGAAGCACTGGCGACTCAATCGGAGGAGCTGGTGTTCGCGACACCTCAATCGATTGTGCTTGTGGCTGCATCAGTGGTGTCTCGCCCGGGAACACCCCTTGCTGCCCTGCCACATCCAAGAACACTGGACCACTTCGCCCTGATCCGCGCATGGTCAACACGCGATGTTGACCGCCGCGGTAGTCCAGCCACAGGACTGGTTCAGCACGATGTTCTCCTGGACGCCCACCTCTCTTCACGTGTGCACGTCTCGCATCCTTGCCCATGGTCATGAAGCCGGGCGCAAACGGCGGCGCAAGGTTGTATGTCGGCTTGACTCCGTCCGTTAGCCATTGTGGCGACCGGTTGTGAATGTCATTCTGGTTCGCCATCATGTTCTGCACACCAACTGCCCAGCGCCAAGCGATCGCCTCATACGTGCCGTTGATTGTACGAGTGCCGTTGGCAGTCGCGTCGTACAGTGCACAATCGACCGCGCGTCGGATAGGTGCGCACAATGTTTGCCCCTGCCCGATTCGACTGCGGACGGTTCGCCACCGAAGTCGAATGACTCATACCTAAACGGAGACACGCATCTGCAACGCACTTGTGCAACAGTGGTTCGCCGTCGGAGACGGCGTGCACCACGTGTGCAGATTTGTGCCACCCGCGCTCGATAGCGAGCTCGCCGAACGCGTCGATCGTCTGGTATTTGTCTACGAGGCACCGTAGCATGACGTTGTTCGTTTTGTAGTCAACGAGAAGCAGGAACACAGTAATTCCAGCTTTTAGCCGCTTGTGGTACGGGTAAACATAGTCCACGAAGATAAGTCGATCTCGGCCCTCCTCGGAAGTCATTGCGTCAAGCAGCTCGTAAGGTGGCCGACCGTGGCCAGTCGCATGAGGCCTCGAGAACAGCTGACTCGGCAGCCTGTCGAGAATGATCGAGACCTCAACAGATACCTCCGGCTCGTGGTCCGAGTCCGTGTCCGGCGCCTCCTGCGGCACCGCACGTGGCCGCAGGTCGTCGTCGGATGATGACGGTGCGTCGTCATCGTAGTCGTCAGGTTCGTCAAGTCCAGCAACGTTATACGCTGAACGCACCGGCAAAGTCAGAGCTTCCTCGTCACCGCCGCGAAGGCCGTGTTGGATGGATA
>CALGTP010000303.1 GCA_937902105.1 uncultured Actinomycetes bacterium | reverse complement strand
GGCTTTCGTGTGCTCCAACGCCTTAGGTCCAAGGTACCCTCCGAACCCATGAAGCATGTCTGCGGTGGGTGGTGTGCGGTTGTTCTGCATTACGAAGTGTCCAACGAGCGGCTACAGCCCCAGTCGAATATGTTAGTAATGGTGTTCTTATATATTATCACCTGGGATTTCGATGGTGTTTCTAATTTGAGGCTATATGCCCGCGTCATTTTGCTGGTCAGCAGCTTTGTGGTTTTCCGTGTGGCAATACAAGAGGGTCTGCAGCACGCTAAGTTGCTCGTATGGGTACTTCTGGCGGAACTCGTTGCAACGCGAGGTGATTGCAAAGTTTGACACCGGGATGATGGATCTCCAGCATTGCTCGCGGATACTCGGGTGCTGCCAGCACGCGACGTACAGCTGCAGGACGACCGGCAGCGTCAGTGTTTGTCGCACGGCCTGGTTGAACCCGATGAGGCACGTTGTCCTGAATTCGATGAGACTTTTGATGTTGTACTGATACACCCGCAGCGTTTTGATAGCTGCGGTGACGGCGTCGGCGTCGATACGTTCGAGACTGAGCGCCAACGTTTTGGCAAGCATCTGCTGGTCGAATATGTATTTCAAAGACGACATATCGACCTGACGTGTCTGCGCGCGTATGAAGTACAAAGCTCTCTGCGTGTTCGGGCTAACGTTGACGGAGAATTTCATTTCATATTTCCACTCCTCGAAAAGCAACGCGCGGTGCAGCACGGTTGCGCCCTGCTGGTCTCGGATATGACGTCGCAGGCTGAACTGTTTTTTGACAGTCTCGTTACGCTGGCTGTTGTCGCTGCTTGATACGTTTATGACGGCGGCAACGTCCGGGTGGAACGACGAGTTGACGCGCACACTGCGCACGAGCAGAGAAATCGCTTCTATGTTTGTGTCGTTGCTCATGTGTTGGCACTGGTCGACGTACGAGTTCACGGCGCGCAGACACATGACCTCGATGTCTCTGTGCTGCGGACCTTCCGCGAGCAAGACTCGCTCGAGCATGCTTGCCGCAGGGATGTGCATCAGCATCGTGCACAGCATCGGCCTGATGAACGCTTCGATCTCGGCGCTCTCGGCGAAGATCGGGCGCATGGCCTTCGTGAACACCGCGACGCGTGCGTTGCTGCGGAGCGCGCTGCGCTCGGCCTCGGTAAGCTGCACGACCTCGAGGTACCGGAAGAGCGAGACCCAGTCTGACGTCGAGTGAAGTGTGTGTAGCTCGTTACTGTCGATCATAGTCGTGACGCTTTCGTCGACTTCAATGCCCTGCTGCGCGTCGGCAGCGTAGGACATAAAGTTTGTGCACAGCTGCATGCGGTCTGTGCACTTCGACATCAGCAGAATGGCGACCTGCAGGCTGAGGTCGTGCAGGGCGTCGATGTTGTACATGCGACACTGCTGTACAAACGCGACGAGCGTGTTTTTGCGGACGCACTGCAGGAGGTCCGTCCTCGTTCGTATCTCGCGTGACGCCTGGTGGTCACTGTTTTGGACGGTCGAGTGCGCGTGCATCTTGATTTTGGTGAAATCGAGCTTGTCGATGTTAATGTCGAAAATGCCGCTCATGTGTATATACACGGGCACTGATATACAGCACAATGTCGGTATTGAGTTCTGTTGTACTTGCGCTTTCGGTTTTAGCAACGCTGCTCGCCGTGGTGCGTTTGTTCCGGCTGCGTGTGCTGCTCGGCATCGACCAGCAGCTCCTTCTTGCAGACGACATGCCCCACGATGTGTTTGCATTTGCAACACACTATTTCTTTGGCGTCTTTGTCATCTGCTGGTTAAGCACGACAACGGAATCGAGTGTATTCCTCGACGTCTCATGCGGCGTGTACTACAAGAACGTGCGCTTGGCTTGTTTTGGGACACTAGCGCTTACGACGCTTATATTTTTATTGTAACGTTTTATGATGCTGTTCCGTTGGCGTCCAACGCCAAAACAAACGCGATACATGTTACGAGTATATGCCAGACGAGACCGATGTTGAACAGCATAGACTCGTATGGCTTCCTCTCTTCGGGAGAGGCAAAAAACTTCCAATGATACACGGTTTGAAAGGATAGGAACACCAAATTCTGTACCACCTGCGTCGATAAAATGAGATATACAACCCAAGCAGCAGGACCGCTCATATTCTCTTGGGATATTTTCGCGTATATTCCGAGCACAACCATCACATGCATGACGATAAATATCATAAATACATAGTAGTACTGCATCGTATCAAAATCGTTGCCGAGAAGATTGTGCATCACACGCAGTATTATCATAATTCGCGCATGAACAATGTCGAGCACACAGATTGCAATTGTCCCGAAAATGATAAATTGCATATAAATGTCGATGCCGTAGGCTTGCGTTGCCAGTGCAAACATAACGAAACATGGCGCTTGTAGAAGATTCCAATACGCGAAGGTTATAACCGGTTGCTGTGCCGCGAAGGCCTTCAAAGCTTTCTCGTGTTGTTCCTGGTTTGGTTCTTGTGTATCTGTTTTGTCGAGGACTACACTGAACGCAGGCAGCACGGATACATATAGAAAAGAAAAGAAAATCGTCCATAAGCCGAGGATGTACGAGCCGACGGCTCTGTTGCCGAAATTGCTGGATTCCATGTTGTCTTTCCTCGCAAAGTAGTCTACTATTATTGGTATGGCCAGCATTGGTGGGATGAGACAAAACAGGACCGAGAACCATCCATGTAGATGCCTTTTCGTGATGACTTCGAAGTCTTTGTCTCCAACGCTTGAGCCGTACCATTTGTATAGTATAATGATGCACCCGAATAATGCATTTAGGTTGGCAATGTATAGCAGCAGCACCACCGTATTTTGCGACGAAAACAATGTATATATGTTAGTGGCGATGTGCGCGAGGACCATCGCCGGTATGCGGCTTGCGCGGCATAATGTCGCGTGCTCGGTGTTGAATTTGTAGTGCATGTAGTGTTTATATTTGTCCGAGATACTTTGTGTTTGGTTTTGGTTCGTTCTTGTTAGCCACGCATTTTCCGACTCGGTGCTCATAGGACAGTAAAATTGTGTCTGTTCATTTAAGAGTGTGTTTTTGAGCTCGAAAGAATTCTGTACGGAACACGCGGGACAATTAACACCTGGTACCAAGTTGTTATTGAGTGTGTAATGCCGGTAGAGTAAATTGTGGTCCATGGCGATCGTCTTGTCGATTGTTGGATATATCATGCTGTTTGCTGTTACAAAGGGATTTTTGTTGATACCGAGCATATTTTGTATTTCCCACGTGCTGGCGAGTCTTGCCGGGAGTGCTGGTGTGACGAATGCCACGATAGAAAGGTCTGTGACATGCGGATATTCCAGGGCATGCAGACTGCGGTATGTATGCTCGGGTATCGGCGTGTTAACATCTCGATTATTGGCGAACGCGATATCCATTGCGAAAAAGAAAAGGGTATACCCGAGCAGCAACACATAAGGAATGGCCTTCATGAGTTTGTCTTGCGTAAGGTTGAATATCGAAGCAGAATTCACAACACCAGCCATGCGCAATGCGGTTGTCTCTTTTATATCAAGTGGCAACGAATGGTGCACCATGCAAAACGAGTCCGTAGAAACACATTGCAAGTGCCGCGAGACACAGAAACTGGAAAAAATCAGAGGACGTGAGTAGCGCGCGCGGTGGCTTGAAGAGGAAAAACACGACGTACCCGGACGAGCTGTGTGAGTAGTTCTCAAAGTATATTTCGACGTTCGGGTACTGCGCCTTAACGGCGTCTATGAGCTGCACGTGCACGAGGTTGTAGTTTATGAGCATGAGCGTGCTGTCGTCGCGGACGTGGATGCTTCCTCCGTGCCGCTCGATACCGAACGTCTTGTGCAGACGCTCTTTGCGCTCGTCCATGGCGCTTTGCATTTGCGAAGCGCGTGTGTCTTTTAATGCAAAGAACGAGGCGGGACATATATAGGTCTAGTGAGCACCGCGGATGAGCATAGAGAACACACTGGCGCCGTTGAGCTTGGACGAATGCGGCGACAACTACATGGAGGTGCTCGTGCAGTTGTTCTACGAGGAGCAGCGCCACACCGACACGCAGCCGACGCAGCCAACGCAGCTGACGCAGACGCAAACGACGCCGCCGGAGCCGCTGTTCCGCAAGAAGCTAATCGACGTTCTGCGTGTTTTAAAGCAAACCGATTTTAACGTGGCCGTCGGCATAGCTGCACATGCGAACCAGAAGCTGCGCGACAAACTCGGCAACATCGTGACGGAGATCTGGACGCGCAATTCGAGCGACGCGGACACGGCGACGGGCCAGCTGACGTCGCACGAGGACATCCAGACGTACATGCGCGACATGCTGAAAGAGCACGTCGAATCGAACAAGACGCTGCTGCTGAAGTGCGACAACGACACGCTGTGCACGTGGATTTTGAAGTTCGTCACTTCGTGGGAGCAGCAGTACAAAGAGACACCGAACAAGTTTGACATCTCGGAGAATATACTGTCGGTGATGCGCGAGACGGTGCAGCTCGTGACGCCGCACATGCTGGACACGGACTTCGACGTAGTGAATCTGGAGAAAATGTACGGTGTCGAGATCAAAGACAACAGGCGCGTGCTACCCCTGCTCGCACGCGACAACGCGGTCGTGCGCATGTACTTCCGACACCCTGCTGTTGCGCGGTATATGGTGCTGATCGCAGGGAAGCTGCTGCAAAAGCGCGAGTGCAACCGCAACGGCAGCTACTGCAGCACGAAACAGCGCCAGGACGTGGCGCGCGAGCTCGACCGCGTCGTGTTAGACTTCAAGTTCAAGATGCGGTCGGCGGACATGCGCAACGACGAGGCACCGCCTGTCGAGTGGCTTTTGTACGCGCTCGACCACAAAGCGCTGGCACAGTATGTTTTCAGTGAGGCGCGTCCCGTTTCGGACGCGTCGGACTTTAATACGTGAATAAACAAAGATATGGGGGACAGTATAAATGATTATCGAATTCTATGCAATGTCCGGAGAAACACGAGAGACCCGGTTTTCACGAGAGGCGCAGTTCAACAACAATGCGAGCGGCAACATGGCTGGAGACACGTACAGCGCGAGCGACACACAGCAGCTCATGGGCCAGTACGAGGCGCTGTTCGGTCCTGCTGGCCGCGACATCAAGGTCGACTCGCAGCGCAACAAGCGGCACCAGAGGTGGCACCTTCCCGACTCGATAAAAGGCTACAACTCATTCCTGACAGACCGCATCGACGGCCTGATCACGGACGCGACAAGCAGCCCGTTCACACGCAACATTCTGCCGTACTTTTACCTGGAGAACCCTGACGCCAAGATAAAGTGGAACGTGTACAGCTTCGACGAAGGCATGGCGTCGCGCGTGCCGTACGAGTCCGCGGCGCGCGTGCTCACGCAAACAAAGAGCTCGCAGTCCGGGTACGCGATCCGCCAGGGTCTTGCCATCGCCATGGAACACAACTTCCTGGCGTCGGAGGCCGGCCGCACAAACTTCAAGCATCAGCTCACACAGCTCGTCGGGTCGATCCAGTTGACAAACGACCTCGACGTGCACATTGCGCTGCTGCAGGCACAGTCGTACGAGAAGATCATCAGCGAAAAGTACTATGGCACCGAGCGGACGCTGGCGCGCACCGGCAAGCACTATTGCGACATGTTTGGCATCTACAACAAAATCCCGAACGCGCTGGACCTGCTGATTGAAGAGGCGCGCACGAAGCTGAAGACGTGGGGCAGCGAGCCGCCGACCTTCCTGCTGTGTCCGAGCAACCTGACGCTGCACCTGACCATGTCGCCAGAACGCACGAACTACATCACGAACGGGCCCGACGGCTTGAAGCGTCTCGCACAAGGCCCAGACCTGCCGTCGTACCGGGGCTTGCAGATCATTCATTCGCAAAAGTTCTCGCTCGAGGCCGGGCGCGAGCCGCGCAACGTGCTGCGGCGCAAGGTGCGCGTGGCGGAGTACTACTGGCTGCCGCACGACCCTGCGAAGACGGGCGACTGCGTGTACGAATTCTACGACCAAAGCTCGGACTCGTTTAAGAATTTCACGAAGGCCGAGCTCATCAGGAAAAGCGGTGTCGAGTCGTGGATGAAGAAGTCTTGGAATGACAACCAAGACTTACGAGAGATGCAACAGCACCTTCCCAACACGGAAATGACAGAGCTCGACTTCAAAAAGTGTGACATCTTGGTGTTGCGTCCGAACATCGAGCACGAGATGCTCAGCGTGATCATGGGCCGCGGCGGCACGCAGGAGCTCGGCTCGACCTTCTGGGGCCAAACGGAACTGGCGTGCTATGACGACGCCCAGCACGGTATTTGGGGCATGAGCTACAAGTACCACGAGCGCGCAATCGTAACAAACGAGCGGAACTTGGTTCGCATGTTCGACGTCGCGTTCGATGGATACAACGGTGGCATGGGCTGCGACATTATGCAGTGGACGGACGAAGGTATTGCCGAGTTTCGACGCGACACGGAATCACTCGATGGTCCATACAGGGGCAAGAGCATGCTTGTGCTCGCCTTCCCGTCGATCAGAATAAAGGACTTGTATTTGAGCCTCAGAATCAAAAAGACTCCGCCGGGAGGAGAAGAAGCACCACGAGCACCGCCAATGCCACGAGGCCGTCGTCACGAAGAAGACGAGGAGGAAGAAGCACCGCCTCAGGTCAACGCTGAGAAGGCAGCAGAGGGTAATAACCCAAGACTCGATCTAGAACGAGTTTTGAGGAAACTAGCGACTGCGAATCCTGTGCAATGGACCCACTCGGAACCGTTGCTTGAGACGTTGCTGTCGGAGTATCAAGACGTATTCGATACACTGAGAAATTTGATGCACGCCCCTCCCGTGGTACAAAACCCAAATATATATGCCCGATACGATACATGGTTGACACAAGGAAATTCCCGGGATTTGGACCATGCTCTCATACTTGGCACCACGCAAATAACAACCGCACGTGAATACCAAGAAGCGATATCCAAAGCAATTAACAATCTACACCTGGCAGGGATGCAATTCACAAACAGGAAGGATTTGTTTTTGTACATTTTGTTGAAGGTCATCACAGGTTTTATTGCACAGAGTACGTACTCAGCAATGTCAATGGAATGCACTCCATTTCGTCTTCTTCTTAAGGAGATAGACACTGTGACGTTTCCAGCTGTAGATGGTGCCGTTGTGCGAGTAACAGATGCAGCATTGGCCCCGGCCATTCGCTACCTGCGAGTCTTGACAAACATCGATTGCGAGAGTATGCTGGACGCGTTATGGCACTCCAAACACGACGAATATTTCGACTGGCTCGGGCACTTCAACACGCTAAACGACGAAATGAACGACAGACACATTGCCGCAGAAATACCGAATCCTCTCATTTTGCCGACCATGTTCATGAGCGATGCGGCAAGTCCGTTGCAGGTTTTTGTGGACAGCGAAAGCACGACACCGATTTCTGATCATTCGAAGTACGATTTGGCTCGCTTTTTGACGCAAAATATGATACGAAATGTGTACACGCCGCAAAGAGACCTCGACGGAATCTACGCAAAATACGCCAATCAGTTAGAATCCATGTTTAACAACCAGGTGAACATACAGCCGGGCGAGAACATCCGGTCGAACACAACGCAGATTCCGACGCTATGCTACCACGGCAACATGAAGGTGCGCCAGGGTGCGTACGTCACACAAGACATCAAGTGCACGGGACACATGGGCAATAGCTACCCTGGCATGGCAAGCGTTCGCGAGGGCCGCGGCGTGCAGAGCATGACAATGCCCGCACAAATTATGCATTTGCAGTGAAGTCATCTATAAGCGGCCTGTTGTCAGTACCGATGGAGGTGAAGTACGGCAAACCGTGTGATTTTAGACTCGTCTCGACATACGTGCCGTTTGCGACAACAATCTTGCGCGCGCAGGTTTTTGTCGTCGTTGCGTGGATGGGTGGTGTGCAACTTGCCGCGCACGTGTACGCAGCGGGGCTGCTGCTGGTGGTGTACTTTGACACGCTGTTCTTCAGCAGTGTGTGCAGCAGCTGCATTGGCGGGCACCTGTTGCCGATTTGCTTTGTATGGCTCACGCAACCTCACGCTGGAGGCGTTGGCGACGGCGACAGCGCAGACGCGCAAGTCGCGGTCAACGTCGTGTGGGTTGCGGCGGTGCAGGCGCTGCTCGCGTCGTACACGTTCCGCCGCAAGTTTCCAGTGACTGCTGGGCCGATCCTCGTTACCAACGCGGCGTTTGTACTGGCCCGACTGTGGCTTGCTCGTGCGCCGACGGCTGCGCTCGAGATGCACGTACGCAGCGCCGTCTTCTACGTGTTTGTCTACACGCATTTCTATATCTTCCAGACGCGGTCGCAGTGGGACGCGGCGACGCATGCGTGCATTGGGCCGCACGTGGGTATGCATGTTTTTTTTGTAGACGCGTGGGTCCTTTGCGTGTCACTCGGCTGCATCCTGTTCATGTGTGCGCGTGTGTACCTGCAGAACCAGGCGCACCACGACTCGGAGGACAGGCTGTACGAGCCGGTGTACGCGCAAGAGCGACGCACGCCACCGGACACGTTCGTTGACTCAAACGCCGAGGACATGGCGGACCTGATGCAGCAGCTGCTGGCTGCGAAGGCAGGGGCAGGCACACTAGAGGTGTAAGGATGTTATATGGTAATGCACGTTTCTGTTATTATAAAACACCGCGTGTCGCGCGTTAATGATAAAGACGAAGACTTCCACTAAAATCCTCGACCTGCTTGCGTGTGCGGTGAATCGCGTGGTCGTTGTTGAGGGTGCGAAAGAGCGCCGCGCGATGAGTACAGGACTGCAATCGCGCATGGAGGCCAAGACAACCGCCGGAGCGGCGGAGTCTGGTTTCTCGCGCATGCAGCGGTGCCGCGACGCGCTCGCTCGGCTGGACGAGCGTGGCTGGAAGCGCAGCTACCACCAGCGGCTGTTCCACGACGACTTTCTGAAGGCATGCACGCGCATTTTCTGGAAGCTCGAGCCGGCAGGCGCGTTTGCGCGGCAGCATCTTGAAATATTGCAGCGTAATAACTGGACACACATCTCACAGGAGGTGCTTGTGAGCACGCCGCGCCGCTTCGGCAAGACGATTAGCGTGAGCATGTTTGCAGCAGCGATGCTGTACTCCGCGCCAAACGTCGAGATTAGCATCTACTCGACGTGCAAGCGCATCTCGCAGAAACTGCTGCGCAACGTGCAGAAATTCTTCAGCGTCATCTGTAACGACGACGTCGCGAGCAGCGGCTTCACGATCACGCGCAGCAACATGGAAGAGATGGTGCTGAAGGGTCCAGCGAGCATCCACGACCTGCGCATCGTGAACTCGTACCCTAGCAAGGTATGCCCGTGCCCATCAAATCTGCAAAAGTCTGCAAAAGTCTGCAAAAGTCTGCAAAAATATGCGTCTCTTACACGGGCGTGTAGAACGGAAAGGTTTGGACGTACGCCAGGTACGTTATACCGAGCATCGCTTTTGCCAAAGCACTTAGGATCGTGTACAGCAAGAACGACGTGACAAACGAGTCTTGTACGTCTTCTTTGGTAATGGGTTTCGACATTCGAAATGGTATCACGTCAAGCCAGAATGCCTGCCACAAGGCCACAAACATAAAGCTGGTGAAGGCGCCTGCCTGGCCCATTAGGATCATGACAACAAACGGCGGCATCGCAGCTTCCGTTGGTGAGCAGGGCTTTTGCTCGACGAAACTCGTGAAGAGGACGCCCCATATAACAATGTGCAGACACACAGAAGGTACAAAAGACCAGTACCACAGCTGCTGCGAAAGCTTTGGACTCGTTTCAAATATCCGCGGCACCATTGGCAGGGGCCTGAACGCAACTGCCTCGCTGTCGGGTTTTTTTTGTTTAGTCTGTTCGTTTTGGATTTGTTCGCAGGCACGCAGCTCGTACGCACACTCCATCGCGAACCCAAACTGCACGAGCGCTGCCTGCGCAGCCGAGAGCAGTAGTACGGTGTAGACGTCGCGCAGCATCAAGCAAGCGGCAATAATAACAACTTGACACGGCGACGTGAAGAAATACTCCGCCCAGCGCGCAGCACACGGTGTCTCGAAAAAGGAATAAACACCAGAATCGACAGCCTTGTGGAATTCCCACACAACGTTCACCTGTGCCACGAACGAAACCGCAAAAATCACAAAGAGTAGCAGGAATCCGTTCATGTGCAAAAAGCCAAACGGTAGAAAGCGCGATGGGATCCACGTGCCGCGGACGGTTCCACCGTTTGCAACGTCAAAGTCTCCTTGCGAAATGAGGATTGGTGCCAACTCGCTGTTCGGGCAGCTCTGCAGTAGTTGCGCTTGCATCGACGCGACGAATGTCGAGTTGACAACAAAAGCAGGCCTGTACAACTCGTACACTGCGCTCTGGCTGTCCCGGTTGCGGTCCCATAACACAATCGACGCGGCCAGGCATCCGGCGTGAAGCAAAGCAGCCAGCAGGGCGACCCAAAAAATGACGCCTACTTTCGCTTGTCTTTTCTGCTGTCTTTCGACAACGTTAAAGTTAGCAGATTCTCCATTTTCTCCACCAAAAGTTATGTACGAGTGCCTGTCTTGTCTTGTCGATGACATGTCCACAAAAGCTGTTGTATTTATAGTGCCGTCGGCGGTATCGTACAAAGTGTTTATTTTGTATATCGGCTCCAATCGTACGTGACCAAGACCGTCGTCAAAACATGAATTTACATGCATTCTTGTGCGACATGCCGGTGGACCTTGCCGAGCACATCATCCCGGCGAGTCGTGTTTTGCTGCTTTGTATGAGCAGCAAGAAGCTGCGGGACGTTGTCGTGAAAACGAAATGCCGCGTGGACGTGCGGCCTGGGAAAGACGTTAGGTATGCGTATGCCGACATAAACAGCACAAACTGTGAGAGACACGCCCTGGTGCGTCTTTTTGTGGGGAGAAGTATCCAGACGAGCATGTCGAATTTTATGATCCGAAGCTTCACTATGCACGCGATGGTGCTTAACAACGTCGACGGCTTGACTGCACTGCTGCGACTTTCGACGAGACTCGAGACACTAGACTTGTACAACAACCACATCCAAGAAGACGACATATGTGACGTGTTCTGCGCGGTGCAGCCGTCGGTGATTGTTCTCAGACTGGCGAGACAGTGGATCAACCGCACCGCAACAGGTCCGCTCTGTGCGCTCTTGACGCGGCTCGTGCTGCTGACCGAGCTCGACCTTAGGGAGAACTACCTAAACTCGCAAGGTATGCAAGCTCTTACGGCCAGCATTACGAGCAAACAGTTGACACGCGTTCATCTCGGGTTCAACCACCTCAAGTCGAGATTCTGGAACGAGCACCCGATGCTTGGCTTCGACCGCTTTGTTCTGCACACGCTTGACCTGCAGCACAACATGCTGCAGGGAAGTCACTGCGACAGCCTCTACTCGTGCGTGCGCGGCAGCGCGTGCCTGCTCACGGCGCTGGACGTATCCTACAACGACCTTCGCCTGCTTGGCATCTCGTACCTCAGCGCGGCACTGCAGCATTGCCACAAGCTGCGGCACCTCAATGTCGCCGGCAACATGTGCGGAGACGCGGCGCTTGCCCTGCTGCTTGCTGCTGTGAGGCCGTACGTGCCAGGTGACGAAAGTGGCACGGGCATCTCTTTGCAGACGTTTGACGTCGGCAACAACAAGCTTACGGCCGCGAGCGCGCGGTTGTTTAGTCGCTGCCTGTTGGGCAACTTGGCACTGCAGAACAGTCTCTGCAACGTGTCGTTCTCGTACAACGAGCTGCAGGACGCAGGCGCGCAGGTGATCATCGAAGCACTCCTGCCGTGCTCACTGCGAAAACTGGGTCTTGCGCAATGCGCAATGGGCGAGGCATCTGGGCTGTGTCTTGCAGGCACCATGCCACACTGGACTACACTGGCTTCTCTCGACATACACGGCAATCGTCTTTGCAGTCTCAGTCTCCTTTTAATAGCAAAAGCGTTGAGCCAAAACGAAATTCACGAAAAAGAAATGCTGTTTTTTGGGAACTGGTTCATGCAGGACTCGACGCACGAATTGGATGCAATCCTCGCAGCCACAGACGCGCGCACGAATATCCGACGTGTGCCGTTTTTACACCGTGTCACACTAGACGGGCAAGTTCGCGTGTAATGCACGCACGCTTGAGCAACAACAGCGGGTGCGTCGTGGGCGGCTGTGCTTGGCGGTTCGCGTCCCATGCTGCGAATTCGAGGCGACGTGCACGCAACGCCGGAGGCACCACCCATACCCGCCGTGCTGCGTCCCAGACAGCTCCGAGCTTCTTTGCGCAATCTTTCTGCTCAAACGGAACACGCAAGACGCCATCCCACGTCGTGTCCACGTTGCATTTGTGCGGCAGGTACATGCTTTGGATTCACGAAATGCAAAAGGCATGTCGTGAAAAGCTTTTCTGAAGAGCCAAAAAATAAAAAATGCAAATGGTCAAAAA
>CALGTP010000302.1 GCA_937902105.1 uncultured Actinomycetes bacterium | reverse complement strand
CACGCGGCGCTTTGCGCAAGCGTGCTCGAGCTAGAGAAGTCCATGTGTGCAGAGCCAGCTGCAGCGCGGGAAGCACATTGGGAGGCGACGGTGCGGGAAGGGGAAAAGTTCCAAGACGTGCACCAGGCTGCGCCGCGTGAAAGGTCTGGGGAGACGGCGGACGAGCGAGCTTTGGCCAAGAAGTTGCGCCGTGTGTCATCAGCCCCGCAGCTTCCAGATGCTTTGAAGGAGAGAATCGGCTTGCTGCGAGGTGACAGGACATCGAGAAAGATCGACGAGATGAAGGCTTGGGTGGACAGGGCCGGGTTTTTGCCACGACCGCCCGAGCCCCTGCATCAGACGCTCCGGCGCTGGCGTGTGGCAGTTGCACGTGGCTCGATGTCGGAGAAGCACCAAGCGGAGCTGAGGGTGAAAGTTCCTATGTTCTGGGCGGAGGTGGCGAGGAAAGCGTCGGGGGCCGTGTTGGCCAAGCTGCTACGAGAGCACAGACCCATCGTCGAGTCGGACGTGGACAGCGATGGGCCAGCAGCAGATCCTGAGGATGTCAGGGGTCAGCCAGAAGCAGGACATGCGTGTGTGGAGCTTGATGGCGTGAGTGTTTCGCCCGCGGAGCTGGCAGACCTGAGACACGCGGCTGGCATTGCTGGTCTTGATTTCGCGGAGAGAAGTCTGGAGAATTTTGGTGCCGTCTCAGGTGCTGTGTTCGTAGCAGCTTGGTCTGATAGTGACGTTCAGGCAGGCTTAGCTGTGGTCCGGAATGAAAGTCGCAGGAAAGAGCTGCTCGGGCTGTTGCGCGTGTCTCTGCGTTCCCACTTGCTAGCGAATCTGGATGATGACAAATGCACGACCGGTGTTTTCCAGGAGTCGGAAGATTTCATTGACTTGGACGTCAAGGAGCTCGCAGTCGTGGCGCTGGCCACGCGGTGTAAGCAGCTCGGCTGTTTGCCTGGGGCTGCTTGCTGTGTCGGCGCGTGCGTGGCCTCGCAGCGACGCGCCAAAGCCATCCGTTGGATGTTGAAGTATTTCCCTGCGGCGGCAGAGGCAGAAGCTCGAGCTCGTGGTTGCGATGGGGCGCAGGTGCATAATTTCTGGAGGCAGCGCCTGGATGCAGCCGAATTAGAAGGTGTCGCTCGCGTGGAAGTTGTTTGCTGCAGGCAGGTTGGGGTTCGTTTGCCATTGCGGCCGGACGGGCGACGGCAGCCTTTTGTGCCGCCGGTGCTGCCCGTTTTTGAGGCGCTGAACTCGTCGACGTGGCAGCTCTCCAGTCTCCCAGAACAGGGTCGTAGAGCCTGTCATGCAGGTCAGGGAGTTCACGGTAGCAGCATCTTGAACCTGGCGTGTGATTTCTTGTGCTCCGATTGCGTTTCCGAGTTTCGGCGTCTTCCGCTTGATGATGGAGCTGTCTGCTCCGTTTGGGCCAAGAAATTGCATTTTGTTGGGAAAGCGTTAGATGTCTGTGATGAGGTGAAGAAGGAGCAGACGCGATTGCTGCGTCGCGACGAGCTGTTGCAGATCCCGTCCTCCGCAGACGGCTTGAAGGATTTTCGTAGGATCTTAGAGCTTCCGTGCTTCGAAGCCAGAGAGTATGTTGGCTTGCTGCCGCCACGCTTCTTGGGGGCGCTGGAGTCGTCGCGCTTTCATCGGTCTGTCGGCAAAGGTGAGGTTTCCACTGTTGCTCGTGTGTTTGGTTTCCTGAAGCAAGGCGAGCAAGTGTTCTGTGAAGCGGTGCAGCGGAGCAGTAATCCATCCGAGTGGAGCGATTATTCAGGCAGCCCCGGTTTGTGTACTTTGGAAGTCTGGCTTTGGCGCTGCTGGGCGGCGGCGCATGGTGGCTTCTGTGGTTTGTCCGAGAGCCATCGCCTCAGCCTCGAAGATGCTGAAGCGCAGCATGACCCGCATTACAGCCATGTGCCACGTCTTGGCGGAGCCGGCGCAGACACGGTTCTGGCTTTCTCGTTAAAGCCAGATGTATTTCCGAGCCATTCTGACTGGTTGTACGTCGCTAGGGATTCTCCTCATCAGGTCCATGCCGTGGTCGCTGCTGTAAAGGAAGAACGCGCTCGCTTGGGGTTTTCTTGGCAGGGTGGGCATTGGCATTATGATGCCGAGCTGCTGTTGCTTTCGCCAGAAGGTCAGGTTTTTCTCGCAGGTAAAGCGATTCAAGCTAAAACTGTGCTGGAATGCAAAGATTGGCGTGGCAAGCACAATGACGTGTGGCCTAGGCGTGTCATGTTTGGACAGGGCTCTAGCTCGCGCGGTGATGAGGATAGGAAGAGGGAAGATGCCTTGTCGGCCAGGGCAGATGTCGTTGCTTCTCGGGTGGCTGCTGCTGTGGTGAGGATTTGGGAGAGCAGGGCAGTTGGTGACTGGCTTGCTTTGGTGCGGCAGGAGCCGGAAGCAGGCGCTGGTCTTGTCGACAAGATGCGACAGGCCGGGGGATCCAGTGGGAGCGGCGCCGATGACTCCCTGGATTTCGAAGATTATGATGGTTACGGAACACTTGCTGCGTCGTGTTTGGACAGTGGTCTTGTGCAGGAGGACGTGGTCTCTGACATTGATGTGGCGCCTGCCCGGGCTGATCGAAATGAGGCTGAAGACGAGCTCGGAGAGTTGTCAGATAACGAAGATGATGTTGCTGGACGCGGTTCCGAGGACGTGTCTCCAGGTTCGACACGAGGCTTGCTGGGTGCGGGAGGCGTTGTTTCTGATGATGCTCTCAAATCTGCCGTTCAAGAAGCCTTGAACATGTACGAGGAGGATGATGCAGATGTGAGCTTCCAGGGCAAATCTTTCGGCGATTTGCTGCAGGAAGTAGCTTGCATCCTTGAAGTCAACTCCTTCGGTACTAGAACGCGGAGCTTTAGGAAGCGAGTTGCCGACGCGGCCAGGGGCATTGTTGTTTCCAAGCTCGGTGCGCGCGTTGAGTTGAAAGTTGATGGGGTGCACCTGAGCAATGATGAATTGCGCAGGTCCATCCGGCAGACGCTGTCAAACAACGACCTCCGCACGCAGTACACAGTCCTGAACTGCAAGACCGATTTGGCACGGCAGCTTGGTATTACGTTTGAAGCCTTGGCAGCAGGCGTGGCTTCCAATGTGCTGTCCGTGCTTGTGCAGGAACAGTGGCTTGCTCTCTGGGAATCGGCGTGGCAGGGCTTTCTTTTTGATCAGCAAGCTGTGGATGAAGGGTGTTGCCGAGCACGTCGTCGACAGCAAGGTTCCAGGCAAGCTGTGTTCGGGCAGTGTTGCCGTGTGCCACAGGAAGGGAAGTTGTACTGCAAGAAACATGATCCGAGCCAAGGAGGTTCCAACGATTACGGTGATTGGGATCCCGTTGAGGGGCTTGGCCAAATTCCGGAAAGATGTCGTCATCTAGCTTTGAAGCTTGCTAAACGGCGCTCGATCAAACTATCGGCCCAATCTGTCCACGATGGTTTCAACATTCCTGCGCAGCCCGGAGGACAGTCGAGGTTGCGCCGCAAGCTGTGGCGCGGAGCCACGTCGCAACGCGATCCAGTCAAGCAGGCCGCGTTTGTCCCCAGCGTGGATGGCTCCCTTCGCGTTTTTGATTCCAAAGCCATCGCGCTTCCTCCGTTTCCTTGCTGCTTGTGTGAATGGAAAGATTTTGCATGCGAGTCGGCCTTTGTCGAACATGTTGAATCTGAGCATGTAAACATGAAGGAATATAGGAAATGCTTGATTTATGAGTCCGAGCAGTGGGAAAGCATTCGGCCCATCCCACCGCAGGTCTGGCGTCTCTGTGTAGGCCGTGCGACGGAGGAACTCGTCACTGGCTCTGACACATGGCCAGCTTGTTTTGAAGAGGAGGAGGAGCTTAGGGCGCTACGCGAAGTATGCCTCGCCGATTCCTCAAGGGCTTTCGAGGAGGCAGGAGGCTCGGTGCGGCTGGCAGAGCTGCTTCTACGCGATTCTCCTGTTAGCGTGGGGCCTGGCTGGCTTGACATGAACGTTTCTGACTTGCTGCCTAAGCTTGCAGACAAGCACGTCTATTGGAAATTCTGGCTTGATAGGCATATGCAGTCGCTGCGAGAAGCGAAGATCATGGAGGCGCTCGTCGTCTGGACGCAACACGCTGCTAGATCCGAGACAAGCTTTGACGAGGCCTCCATGTTGACGTCTCTGGCAGCCAAGCTGGAAGCGGACGATGCTCCCAGTGCGCGCGAAGTGCGGGGCTCATGGTGGAGGCAAGACGCCGATGCTGCTGCGAAGGGGCAAAAGCTAGACCCGTTTGTTCCGGTCACTGCGCTTGGGACGGAGTATTCTGAAAGGAGGAAGTCTGTACGGCACACAAGCGGATGTTGCGTGTGCGCGCGGGTTATGTGGGGGTCAGATTTGGAGATGGTTCACTTCTTTGACCCACCGGCAGGTAGTTCCGAACAAGGCTTAATTTGTAATGCTGTCGTCAAAGATGAGTATACCAGACAAGAAGAAGTAGAGGCAAACGAAACGAGCCGCAGGACTGCCCATTATTTGTTCTCCGTTGATAGGTATCGGGACCGGTGGTGCTTTGGCCAAAGCGAAAGTGGAGAGGAGTTCGGCATTCCGAGAGCAGAGCTGGAAGCCTCGGCAGTCGAGAATCCACATTGCAAAGGCGAGTTATGGCTTCTGCACCGCAAGGCTTTCACGTTCACGCCTGCTGGATTTGTAGACCCTGCTTGCAAGGTCCCTATCTGCGCAGACTGCAAGGTGGATGTCGGGAAGAAAAAGCCTGGCCTGCCTAAGTATGCGCTAGCGAACGATTTGTGGATTGGGGCGATGCCAAAGGCTCTACGCGGGCTGAGCGAGGGCGCTTGGCTCCTCTTGCCTCTTGCTCGGTGTTTGATGAAGCGCTTCAATTGCAAGAGTGACATGGACAAGCGCTGGCGTCCGCCAAGCGATCAAATGATCAAAGCGCTGGTCGGCAACGTGTGCGTTTTTCCGCAAGCAGATGGTGGCAAGGTCTTGACGTCGTTGCCTCCCACTGCAGAAGAGCTCATTGATTCTTTGGCCATCGTGTTTACTGGCCCTGCAGAGGACATGCTCACGGGCTTTCACAAAGACTTAGGCGTCGATCCGGCTGTGCTGAAGGAGGCTTATGATTTCCTGCTTAAGCATAACAAGACGTATTCCCAGACTCGCTGGGACGAAGGCAAAGCAGCTGGTCTCCAGCTAGTCGATGGTTGCTTGGGCTTCCCGAAGGTGTTTATGGATTGTTTGCGGCGCCAGGATGTGGTTCAAGGGGACAGCGGTGACGTTCGACAGTATGGGCCGGCCGATGCTGTTGAGGCGGGCACAGATGACCAGCTGGGCGGAGGGTTGACGGATGATGCTGTGGGAGAGGTTCCGTTAGCTCAGCAAGATTCAGCATATCTGAGCGAGACCTTGGCTTTGTTGCGACAGTGGCTCGAAGAGCATCCTATGTCTTTGCCGCAGGTGGCTTCGGACACCAAGAATGTTGCCGGTCTGTCCGAAGCTGCCCTGTCTCGGCGTGTGTCTGCTTTGATCCGTCTCTTGGATGCTGATGCGTCCGTTTTCGCAGAGCATGTCTTGGAGGAAGCTCGGGTCTTGTTGTTGCCCTTGCTAAGGACGTGTGACGTGGAGGAGGAGAAAGAAGAGGTGGTGATTGGCGCAGCAGATGACGACGTGCAGATGGATAGCCACAAGCAGTTCGCGCACGTGGAGGTTCAGTTGCGGAGGCTTCTGCAGAAGAGAAGCCAAGTCAGAGAGCAAGAAAAGAAAGTGCGCGAGAGCGATTCTAGTATGGCCGACTTCACAAACGCCGCAGCCAGGGATGATGTTGCGGCAGCGGCTGAGGAAGTGGCAAAGTCGATTCAGCAGCTTAACTTTGAGAAAATGGACAAAGATCTTCAGGCTGCGGAAGACAAGGTCGAACGTTTCTCGGCGCCGCCGGGTGTGCAGTGTCGGAAGAAGCTTCCAGAAGCAAAGCTCGTCAAGAATGCTGCCGGGCGCATCTGTTTACTGGTGCCTGGCGCCAGTCAGGCGCTCAGCATGTTCGAACCCGGTTTCTGGAGCTCGGTGGATCCGCGCAGTTTTCCCTATGGCGATGGGGTCTATGGCATTGACCGTGACACGAAGCTGTCTTTCGATGAGTGGGCAAGGTATCTCTTGCAGCGTGAAGAGCTAGTGTATGATTCCGTTGTCGGATTGGCGGAAGGCGTGAGCTTGCAGGAGCAAGCCGGCGGCGGGGTGACGGAGGGCGCGGGGGACGACTCTCCCGATGCTGTTGCTGCAGCAGCTCCTGAAAGCGCTGCGCAGGCGGACCTTCCAGAGTTACCAAGGTGGCGCGGTTCTCGCGATCTTGTGACCATGTTGTATTGTTTGTGGCGTCGTCGCTGTTACATCAAGTCTGCAAGACTTTTTGCTGACCGCAAGGGTTGGCAGCAGATGACTCGAGATCTGGGGCGTTTGACAGCAGACGAGATGTTTGAAACCTTGGGCAAGCTTGGGAAAGGCGAGGGAGTAAAAGAAGCCATGGGTCGAGAGGATGTGCCTGCACGAGTGAAGGCAGCCATGCGCAGCTTGACCTTGTGCATGGCGAATGTGCTTGGCACCAACAGCCACAGGACCACGTTACGCCACATGTCTATGGGCTATCGTTTGATGTGGGGTGCTCCGCTGGTGTTCACCACGCTCAATCCGGCTGACACACGGCACGCTGTCATGAAGTTGTTGTTCGAAGGTCGAGAAGTTGCCTCGTGGCGGTTGCTAGAGCAGGACGATCCCGATTTGGGGGGCAAAGAGGACATGCTTCGACGTGTGGCGAAGGATCCTGTGAGTCAGGCCATGTTTTCTGATCTCATGATGAAGCTCTTCTTGAAGCATGTTGTCGGGACGCAGCTTGGGCAAGCTGACGGGTTTGCAGATGGTGTTGCGTCGAACTGCCAGCCCGGGATTTTCGGTTTGGTTCAAGCTTTTTTCGCCCCCGTCGAAACACAGGGTCGAGGCGGTCTCCACGCGCACATGTGTGTGTGGATTCGGAATCCGATGAACGGTTCTGTGCTGGACAAGATTCGGTCGGGTAAGGTAGACATGGGGATGCAGGATCGCCTGAAGCAGTGGCGCCAGGATGTTCTTGCCAAGGTTGCGTCCGAACAGTTCGACTGTGTGGAAGAGATAGGTCGGCAGTGCGGTCTCGAGGCGGGCGAACTGGCACCCTTGCCCATGTCGGTTGAAGGTCAGCGGAGTACGTACATGGATGGTCGTGAGGAAGACGAAGACGTGGGGTGTCTTCCGCCTCCCAAGCAAGCTTTCGGTGAGAAGAGTGCTTCGGAAGTTCGGGTTCCTTGGCGTGATGACCCGCCGCAGGGTCCGAGTAGAGTTCGCCAGCACGCTCCTTTGCAGAGCGTAGAAGCCAATCGAGAAGATCCTTGTAGCCGCCTGCCCCAGTGGAGGCGCGTGCCGAATTACGTGACATCGCGTAATTCTGGAGGCACAGCAAGAATCGTCGGCATAGACGATTTGGTCTCAGAGAGTCGAACGTACTCCAGGGTTTTTGCGAAGGACGCGCGTGCAAATTATATCCGAAGTCACATGCATAGGTGTTCGCCGACTTGTTACAAGCATCGCGGCGGTGGGACGAAATCTGACCCGGTGCGCATTTGCAGGTTCAACTTTTACAGGATTCGCGAGGTAGCGTATTATCCGCGCAGGTGGCCGGCGACGGTACGGAAGTGTAGGATCAAAGGATGCCAGTTTGAGAAAAACAGAGTTCGCTTTGGAGGTGCGCGTCTGGAGTCGCCAGGTTCTGTCCAGCACAGCAGCGTCCAAACGTACTGCCCAAGTGCAGAGTTTCAAGGTGTTAAGGCAGGCTACGTATTTGGCTGTGGCTACTTTGGTCTGGGGTATTATCTGGATGACCGCGCCCAACCGACTTCGGTTTTGGTGCAAGCGACAGAGTCTGCGGCAGCGGCGCAAGGGGTTGAACAGGAATGCCTTGATGCTGAGCGCACGCGCCTGCTGCGAGCGAGGCATGGGGCAAGGAAGAGGCATCGGCTCAAGATCCAGCAGCTTTACGAAGGTATGATCGTAGATGGTAGAAAAACTGTAGAGGGCCGGACGAATTGTGGCCCTGCGTCCAAAGTACGGACGGGGGACATCTTGGAGCTTGGCTCCGTCAGTTGCCTCGTGAAGGAAGTTCGGACGTATGCGTCCTTCCATGCAATGCTTGATGAGGTCGGCGTTAAGAAGGCCTTGCCTGATGTGGACTCGATCACGGATGGCGTGTCTGTGTACCATAGTTTCCCTGACTACGAGCAACAAGCTCGAAGCTTTGGGGTGCTAGCTTTTGTTCTAGAGCCGTTAGATAGCCAAGACCAGTTGGTGCATCCGTGGTACTGTCCCGCAAGCGCGGCGGTTCCCAAAGTGCGCAGGTTCCATCGCCCCGGCAAGCGCCTGGTTTTGCCTAGGCCTGGCGCTTCGTCGACGCAGGTACAGTTTTTGCCTCACGTCTGTGTTGATGATTCTGTGGCAGGGGCTGGCAAGTGCTTAGTGCTTCGCTACCATTCGCGCTGCGGCAGCAGTCATCCAGCTGTCCAAGTGTTTGCACGCAGCAACGCAGATGTGCAAGCGACTGACCGCGTGTACGTGCGCTCGGCGAAACGAAAGGTGTCCCGTTGGGTCCCTGAAGATGACATCAATGGTTGTGCCGGTCTAGATGGTGGGGGTGTGTTTGATGAGGATGCTGACCTCGTCGAAGATGAAGGCGAAGACTGGGATGTTCCAGTTGACGCTGGGCCTGAGCCCGATGTCGAGTTCCAGGCGGAACAGGAGCTGGCTGTGGACATGGACGGGCCCGCACCTCCACCATGTGTTACGGCGCAATTTTCTGATGAGTCGGAAGGCGAGGCGTTAGGGCCGGTTCGACCGAAGAGAGTCCGGTTCAAGGAAGTGCATGAGGTTCAAGAGTTTCTTGTTTCGCCGGAGAACGAGCCGTATGTTTTCAAGCCTCGAGTTAAGCGTTCTGGGATGGACTCCGGAGCTGATACAGACAGCGAGGAGGACGAGTTTTTAGCTTCGTTGTCGAACGCTTTCCTGAAGATGTTTCAAGACATGACCAATCAAGCACATTACCAAACTGATTATGCTACCAAGAGCAATCCGGTGATCGGCGATGTTTTGTCGGAGCAGGCGGTAGGAGTGGAGCGCTTACGGAAAGAAGAGGAACTTTCTGGTCGTCAAATGTCTGGTGCTAGTCTGGCAGCGGACGTGTTGTCGGAGTCAGGGCGGAAGACTTTGATTCGTCTTCAGACTGCAGCGAATCGTGCTTCTTTGAAGAAGCTGCCGGAGATGGTGTTCCAGATGTTGTTTAAGCATGAATGTTATCAGTCGCACAGGACTTGGACCGTTTTCTGCAAGGCTTTAGTGTGGTCCGGTTTCCGAGCAAGCAAGAGGCAGGAGCTGCGGACGCGGCTTGGCTGTGCAGCTCTCAGCAAAGAGGAGCGACAGGAAGTCTTGGAGCAGGAGGAACGTTTGAAGACCGAGTTTCCAGGAGTCGATGAAGATCAAGAAGTTCACGTTGAAGGCCCTTGCGTGGAACGAGGGTCGATCCGTCATGTTCGCCGCGATCAGGGGGGCGGTGGCGTCGCGGAGGACGAGGACCAGGGAAGGGGCGATGGTGGAAGCGAGGAAGCCGAGTTTATGATTTCCCCAGAGCGATCGCAGCGGAAAGATTGGCTCTTCCGAGGCAATCAGGAACCTTTGGCGTCTATGGGTCTGTATCACTACAGCATGTTTGTTTACACGGCGTACCAGCCTGCGGCCAGCATTCCGGCTGATGACTTTGTGACGTATCGCTTTGCAGACACGCACCCGGATTGTGCTTCTCGCGTTCAGAAGCTCCGTGTCGCAGAAATGCCGCGGGTGCCTCGCTTGTCTGGCTTCACCATGCCTAGGTTTGGCGCGTCGGAGGCAGATAGTTTCAGGAACGCCTTGTTTAAGTCGGTGTTGTTGAGGCCCATTTCTGTCGCCCACGACGCTACAGGTGTCTGTGACGAAATCGAGCCATTCGTATCTTTGGTGGACGCTTCTGGTGACTTCGTGCAGCCTTGGCAAGATTGGTACGAGGGCCAGCGGGTGCTGGCAGGACGTTTTGCAGAATTAAAGCGTCGAGCTCGGAGGGCATTCACAATCGAAGATGTGGACATGTCCATTCCGTACATGGCTGTGTTGGCAGGCGAGGATGGACGTGATCGAACCAGGCCAAGCGCTGCAGAGTTCTTTGCGAACATTACAGTAGAGGTGGTGACACACATGGACCTTGCTGCCGAGTCTAGGGCTGGCAGACGGGTTGGTGTGAGGCCTGATGCTGCAGACCTCTTGTCGGAAAAACTGTTTGCTGAACAAGGCGTTGGGGATGGAGACGAGGGCGATGACGACGAGGAGCCCGCTGCAAAATCGCGCAAGGGCATCAGCAAGCTGAGGATTCCCCTCATCAGCATACGGGAAGAAGAAGCTCGCTCTGTGGCGTTCTGTGACGACGACGGCTTGCCGGGTCCGCTGATGGCCAAGTACCTCAAATCGTTTCGGGATAGCATGGGGAAACAGCAGCAGCGAGGCGTTGACGGAAGCTATCTCAAGCTTACAGACACAGCTGGCGCAAGCAAGTTTGAATCGTATTATATGAGAACATGTGTGGAATCGGTTCTAGAAGCACAGAAGAAGTTGTTTGACTACCGGAATGCAGCGGGAGACAGTGGAATTACGGCCCTGAATGCAAATGTCAGGACGAACACTAGCCTAGTTCCAGGGACCGCGAAACTCGTCGAGGAACAATCGCCTCGCAGTTTTGTCGATTCGGAGGTGGCCCGCTTAGCTGCTCGAGAGGACAAGCCTGTCAAGTTGAATAAGGAGCAGCTCGATTTCCTGGCGGTAGTTGTTGGCCAGGTCGAGAAGTTGTGGAAGGTGAGGGGCGGCCAAGGTGGTGATTGTGAAATGGTTGATGAAAGTTTGCCCTCCACCAAGCCGGTGCGCATTTTCTTGGGAGGGCCTGGTGGTTCTGGCAAGTCAGAATTGGTGATCATCGTGCGTAGTTTGTTGGAACGGTTCTTCGGCGAAGGCAGTCACAAAGCCTTGGCAGCTTCGAACTCTGCCGCGCGTATTGTTCGCGGAGACACGGTGCACAGTGGTTTGATGCTTGGGGGGCAGAACAACATGCGCACTGCAAGCCTGTCGAAAGAGCCTTCTGACGAGTGTAAGGCTGCTTGGGAGCCTGTGCAAGCTCTAATTTTGGAGGAGGTGTCGATGATTTCTCCATGCATGTTAGCCGGTATCTCGTATCGGCTTTGTCGTGCCAGGTCTGGCGCAAGGCCTTGGTTGGACCCGTCCTTGTTCGAGCACGAGGATCACATGTTTGGTGGAATTCCCTTAGTCGTGATGCTTGGCGATTTCATGCAGCTAGCTCCGATAGAGAAGCCGTTGGGAAGGGTGTCTTTGATTATGGAGCCTCGGGATACTTGGTATCCTGAGTGCCACCAAGGCCGGCGAATCTTCATGCAAGGCATGACTCATGTCATTTTCTTGAAGAAGACGCATCGATTTGTCGATGAGAAGGGACAGGAGTGCAGTGTTCTGCCAAAACTCCTGGAGTACATGCGGACTCCTTGTGGAAAGCCAATGCCGGATGAGCTTTGGCGGGAAGTTTGCAAGTGGCAATTCAAGGGCGCCGGCGATACGCGTTTGCAAGAGGAAAAGCACAAGAAGGGTTATGAGATGGCAATTGCTTGGCATGCTGTCCAGCGTCTGATGCAGTACCGTGCTGCTCGTGAAGCTTCAGATGCTGGGCAACAGCTCATCTACGTGCAAGCCGTCGAGACATGCCCGAAGCAGAATCTGAGCAGTTCCGAATTCCGACGCGCCTTGCAGATTGTCAACATGACGACCACAGGGAAGCTCATGGGCATGTGCCCCCTGTTCCATGGCATGCGTGTTCGTTTGACTGCGAAGCTCTCGGCCAAGCATGGGTTGGTGCATGATGCGGTTGGGACCGTTGTCGGTTTTCAGTTTGGCCCTGAAGACCGGGGAGCAGATTGGATTTCACAGCCCGGCAGTAGTGCGCGTCGAGCGAAGCACGTCGTGTTGAAATCTTTGCCGGAAGCTGTCTTCGTAAAGTTCGATGGCTTCACAGAAGACCTCGGCGAGGGACAAGGGGTAGTGGCTGTTCAGCCTCACATCTCTTATTGGGATTACAAGACACACGAGAACTTGACTGGGCAGCGTAAGCAAGCGACCGTCAGGCTTGCTAGGCGTCAGATCCCGCTTGCCCCTGAGCGAGTGCGGACGGTGCAGACGGCTCAAGGTTTGTCAATGGACTCGGCGATGATGTATCTGGCATGTCCGGGTAATATGAGCCAAGGGCAGAAGAACAAAGACGAGAATGATTTCTGGCTGCATTTGTACGTGATGATTAGCAGAGTCCGGACGAGCAAGCAGATAGTGGCATTCGACCTTCCGGAGCGGGAGTTTTTTGAATTAGGGCCACCTGGCTGGGTAACAAAAGGCGTAGAGCAGCTGTATGCAAAAGCAGAAGCTTGCGCATTGTCTGTTCAGCAGGCTCGAAAAGATGTCCTGTGGGACTGCGACGAGGAATTGCTGGTTTCGGGTTTGCAAGAGCGGCGCACGGAGACGGAGGATCAAACTCAAAGAACGCAGGAAACAAAACTGGTAGCAGAGAGTCCTTTCGTCGTGAGGCAAGAGCAGGCAGGGCAGGCAGGGCAGGCTGGTGAGCAGTTCTTTAGCTTTGGCGCAGATCTGGAGTCCGGGGAGCCTGTTGTGATTGATTTGCTTGACGAGGATGATTGGGAGTTTCGGGCTCCGGCAAGTACCTCTGTGCCGGGTGACGCTGCCGAAGCAGGGTCAGTGTCAAAGGCTGTAACGAGCAACTGCACCAGCAGGACCCTGACACCCCAGCAACAAGGCCGCGTAGAGGCGAACAGGGCAAAGGCGGCGGAGATCAAGAGGAAGAGGCAAAATGAAGCTGCCGAGGCGTCCGCCGAGAAGGCGGCAGCTGCAGCTCTTGCCGAGGTTCAGCAGTCCCTGGAGAGTGGTGTAGGCGAGCCAGCCGAGCCAGCCAGCAGGGTAGCTGCGTTGGCCAGTAAGTCAGCCCGCTGGGCTGGCAGCCAGGCTGCGTCGTCCGCGTCCGCTGCGGCAGGGGGGCGTGGTGATAGTGGACCCGGGACGCTTGTGTTACAGTACAGCGCGTTGCCGTATCTACAAAGCGAGACCGCAAGCGTGGCGAGCGGGGAGCCAGCTTCTTGTTTGTCTCTGCTCGACACGTATGACCCAGATCGGCTGCAGGTGCTATATGGCCAATCTGCCAGTTTTTTTTTGGGGAGCATGTCTGTTGCCAGGACCGTTGGCGCCCGAGGGCTTGCCAATCCTCACGGGATGAATCTTTGCTTCGTCAATGCCGCTTTGCAATGTTTTCTGCGCTTGGATCCGGTGGAGAAGTTGCTGTCGCATCACGCGAGAGAGCACAAGCAAGGCGACCGGGAGTGCGGAGCTTGCATTTTGGCCCAACATGCCAGCTCGATGCGAGAAGGCAAGTTGACGGAAGCGGGGCTGGTGGCGCGCATGGTTCGCCAGGGCGTTTTTGGTAAGCCATTCTGCCCGACTCAACGTAAGAAGCACCCCCAATGCGATGCTTCAGAATTGTTGCTGGGGGTGGAATCTGTCGAGCAACGGGGCCGCTACAATGGTTTGGCTGGCGTGTTGGACGCCTGGGAAGATGAAGATTTCTGGCAGGAGCCTGGCGTGGACCATTGCGCTTACAATGAGAGTGGCCGGAAGAGACACGTCCTGGACAGTGTTCTGTTTGGCATCTTGCTGCGGACGAGGAAGCATTGCGCGAAGTGCAACAGTGCGGCCGATAGCTTACATGAGATGGGCTACCTGGAGCTGGCGATGCGCGCGAACTGTGACCGCGACTTAGTGTTGATGCTGAATCAGGAGTTCAGTCAAGGTGCGGACGCCAGGACTTGTTGTGACATCCGGGCAGGCGACGTGTGTGACGGTCGCGGCCCTGGTCATCTGCGTGTGCACAGGTACATGGAGAGAGAGCCGCCGGTGTTGATCATCAGGCTCCAGCGCAACAACCGGGGCACTAAGGTTTTGTCAAAATGTGACTTTCCGAAAGTACTGCCTTGCATGAGAAGTGGGGAATATCACTTCGCAGGCGTCATACAGCATGAAGGCAGCAGCGCTTCGTCTGGGCACTACACAGCAATGTGTTGGTTAGGTGACGACAGGTTTGCGTTGTTCGATGATGCTCTGGCTAGGAGTGTGCCATGGGAGACAGTGGCAAGCGCACAAGTTCAAAGTCAGGCGTACGTGCTGATCTACGTGCGCACTCGCCCTTGGGCTGGGGCATCGTGCGATAGCAGTGCGACGACTCCGTACGCGCGCGAAGAAGCTAGCTTAGTCCGAGTGCGACGAGCCAGCCAGACCACGTCAGGGCCTGGAAACTCCAGCGGCTTGCTTAGGTCCGTTTCTAGTCTCCTGCGAAAACCTGGCGCCCCTGTCAGCAGCAGCTCCGGCTCTGGGGCTGCGCTCGCCGACCGAGCAGAGGCAGCAGTTGAAGCAGAGGGAGATTACGAGGCCGCGTTGTTGTTATCGTACGAGGATCTGTTGGGCATGTACAGAGACATGCCAGTGTTCAAGGATCTCGGAGACATGACGTTGCACTTCATGAAGTTTCAGCTCCAGAAGCGCACCTGGCGTGATTCGGAGTGGACGAGCTTGGGTTTGAGGCCGATCCAGGAGGTGCTGCTGCTTGCGTGGCAACGTGATCACTTTGGGTTGTATCCCAGACTTAATCAGCATGCCCGTGGACAGGCCCATAATTCTTCGGTCGCGATCCTTCACGAATGGCTTAAGCGAACTGTGCGAGTTGCAGGCACCTCGGTTACCGATCGCTTTGAAGTTGTTTGGCGTGCCACGCTGCTGCGTGACGTTCCTAAAGCAGGAGACACACTCGAGGAACCTTGGCTGGCTACATCTACTGCAGCTCACTGTGCCGAGATGCGTGCCCGCACGCTGGACTCCAAGAAAATTAAGCACATGGTCGCTGTCGTTCTAGAAATTCGAACGGAGATGTTGACAGGCTTTCTAATGCCCACGAACCCAGGACACGACGAAGCAGAGTATTTGTGTTTGCCGAACATGAAGTTCCGAATCGACTCTGTGCAGCTGGGCGGTGAGTTTCCCCGCGTTCACGTGTCTTGCACAGACATGCTGCTACCTGCTCCAAGCGGCAGCGCGCGTGCGCCAGCAGAGGTGCTGGCTGAAGCAAGCATTTCGTCTTCAACGCCGAGTCCTGGCAGTGTTGCCCGTGGCTGTGTTGCTGTGCGAGGGTCCTCTGCCAGTCGCCTAAGCGCAAGCAGTTCGACAAAGAATGATGATGCAGGTGGCGATGGCGAGCCTGAGGATGTCAAGCCTGCTGCTGTTGTCGCTGCGGACGCATCCAGGAAGCGCAGGCAGGAAGTGCAGCCTGGACGTATGTTGGCCAAGCAGTGCAGTGTTCGCGAGGGATTGGAAGGCCCGGCGCAGGAGGCTCCGCTGCCTGCCCGTGCAGCGCCCAAACGTCGGAGCGATGGCCAAGTGCAGGGGCAACTGCAGAGCGAAAGTGGGGGTGCCACGTTTCTGTCCTCTCCAACCGTGGTGCAGGCTAGCTCGCAAAATCGACGTGCGGAGAAGCGGCAGCAGCCTGCAGAGGCCGAGCCTCAGAGACGCCGAAGCGCACGCATTGCAAAGCGTACCCTGGACTGAGCATTGGGGGGCAGACAGGGGCAGAGTGCTGACCATGGGTCGAAAGAAGCGACGAGGAATTTAGTTTGAGGTTGCAGGGGGGGAGATTTCACGATGCTGTAGGCAATGAGGGAGCTATGGCGCAGGCCATGCTTTGTTGCATGGGGACTAGCAAATCATAGAGACTGCAGATGAGGGAGGAGTTACTCAAAGAAGGCAGATAGGAAGAGGCTAAGACGGGGCAGGGGTGCTGAAGAAACGGGCGCCTGTCCTGAAGAAGATCCTGATGGCATGGGTCGCGTGACAACCGCCGAAGAAAGCTGTGATATGGGCGGGCAAGACACGTCAAGGGGAGAAGTGACGAGAGGGGCAAGGATAAAGAATTAGGCAAGGCCAGGCCAGGCCAAAAATT
>CALGTP010000301.1 GCA_937902105.1 uncultured Actinomycetes bacterium | reverse complement strand
GTTGACCTCGATCCAGCTGCCTGCTAGCCTCACAAACATCGGCGACTGCGCCTTCAGTGGCTGCTCCTCGTTGACGTCGATTGAGCTGCCCACTGGCCTTACAAGCCTCGGCATGGGTACCTTCAAGGGCTGCACATCGTTGACGTTGATCGAGCTGCCTGCTGGCCTCACTGACATGGGCAGTTGCTCGGGCTATCCTTTGCTGTTTTTGCGCCAGGGTACCTTCGAGGGCTGCACATCGTTGACGTCGATCGAGCTGCCTGCTAGCCTCACAATCCTCGGCGACTGCGCCTTCAAGGGCTGCTCCTCGTTGACGTCGATCAAGCTGCCTGCTAGCCTCACTAACATTGGCAGTTGCGTCTTCCGTGACTGCTCCTCGCTGACATCGAGCATTGGGGGCTGCTGGGCTGCTCCTCGTTCAAATGGGCTGCTCCTGCTGGGCTGGACACGTGCTCCTCGTTGACGTGGCAGGGCGAGGCAGGCGAGGCCGTGTGCTGAGGTGCACCTGACGAGGAAGAGAGAGGTTTATAACTGAACAAGCTACCCTACTAGTTTAGATAGTGTATACAAAACAACGAATCGAACACATCGGCATACACAGCGCAAGAGGCCCTATAGACGGCTACGCATCTTCATCTTCCTCGCTGTGCCCGCTGCACTGGCACGCACATCCGCACTCGCAGTCGTCGACCGGCCAGCAGAAGTCGCAGAATGTGCCGTCGCCGGGGTAGACGTGCAGGGTGCAGAAAGCACACGCACACCAGCCGACCGTCCCTTCCGGGAGCGGGTCGTGCTCTGCCGCGCTGCCCGTGAGCTCGTAGGTGTCAACGACCGTCCCCTGCAGGTTCGTCAGATCCTTGTCCATCTGTAGCAACTTCCTCGATGCTCGCTGTCTCTCTGTCTCTCTCTGTCTCTCGTCCTCTCTTTCTCTCCGCCTTTTTTCAAGCCGCCACCTGTCTCTCTGTCTCTCGTCCTCTCTGTCTCTCCGCCTTTTTTCAAGCCGCCTCCAGATGAAGCACGTCTGTTTGCACGTCTTGTAGCAAATCGTTGGTTTGCACCTGCGTCCTTGGAGAATGTCCCTTGGGCCTTGTGCTTCGCAGTAGGTGAGACGAAAGGGAATTGGTGAGAGGCCGAGCCACGCCTCAAAGTCGGAATCGCTCATGGCAAACGCAGCTTGAGCAGCTCGAACAGCTTCCGTGGCCGCGGAACCGCCGGTTCCGCGGCCACATAGCTCAGATAGCTATCTGTTACCGGTACCGGTAGTACAGTTTCAGAAATAGCTATCTGGTACTTGCGCTTACACACACAGGCAACAGACCCAAAGGGTGCTGTATCTACAACACGTTCTTACAACGCGTGTTTCTATGGGTGTATGCAAGGTAAGGCCGCGAGCTTCTTCATTTTTCCCCATGAGAGCGCCGTGTTGGCAGTTTGGCTGTTTCTCCAGCGACGCACCGCGCGCACCGCGTGGGCGATTGCGCACAAAGTGACGCCTTCGAGCGTTGCATTGAGAGAACGTAGCGAACAAAAGCACTGCGGACCGCGCTCATGGCCTTCTACAGCTTGCGCTCGGCCTCTGGCAAGCGTAAGTCCGAATTCCAAGGGCGAATTCAAGCAGAGCTCAGCGTGCCAGAGCCCCTCAAGCAGCTGTCAGCGCCTCTGGCCTTTCAAGAAAGAATGCGAGTGGCCAAGGCTAAGAAACGGGCCAGTAAAGTGAGGGGCGTAGCCAAGGTCAGCGTGGTTGTCCCCCAAGAATCAAGTTCAGCTCTGGATACATGGGCCACAATAGAGGCCCAGTCCGCAGCGTACAAAGACCAGCTAGGGATGAAGGCATCGTACGAGCACGAGGTCAACCGCCGCCCAATCCATCAGGCCAGGGTGGTTTTGAGAGATAGCCGGCGTGCGGAGAGTGCCGAGGGCGAAGCTGGTCCTCTCGCGTCCCTCTCCATCGACTCCACCGAAACCAAATCCAAATTCTACTTGCATACAATGGAGCAGATGCTTGTTGCTGCTGGTGCAGGCCGCACCATCACGATTACCAAGCCAGCAGAGAGGCTACTTCCCAAACGCGTGGCAGCCTGTGTCCAGCTCGACGATAGAGCTGGCGCATGGCAGGTAAGCGAAGAGCGCAGCAAGGTGTGGATCGAATACCTCTGCACCGCCGATTTGGATCAATGCGTATTCGAATCGAGCTCCCGTCGGGATGGCGCAGTGCCCCGCGCTTCGAGCACCATGGGCGGCCCTTGGTATGGGGAAGCGCTTGCCATGGCATACGAAGAGCTGAGGCACTTAGCCAAATCATTCCACACACGGGGCAAGCGGGTGGCGGAGGAAACACACGACAAGTTCGTGAAGGATGCAGTTTCGATTGAGTTTGGCTTCTCGACGTACGTCGGCGGGTCGAAGCTCCAGA
>CALGTP010000300.1 GCA_937902105.1 uncultured Actinomycetes bacterium | reverse complement strand
CGTTAGCGTTGTGACTCCCCCAGCGGGGCACACAGATCTACACGGTGAGGCCACTAATATGGAAGATCAAGCAACCCTGACCCACGCCATGTCCCAATCCATCTTCTCTCAACCCCTCTCAACACAAGAACTAGGGGACACAGAGACAGCAGGAGAACAAGCAGCGCTTGAACCTTGGAATGATGGCTATGACGCACAAGCTGACAGCTTCCCTGACACACAGATTGACCAAGAGGCGGAACCAGGTGGCCAATCGGACAGGTATGACGACACACAAAGATATGATGACGTGCCAGCTGCTCAAACCTTCCCGGTTGAAGCAGATGCAACAGCCTCAGCTGTCTACCACATGCCACCACCCTCTCCAACACATTCGTCAAGTGGAGACACGAGTGACATACTCAACTCTCCATCTCCGGCCCCCGCAGCAAGACTGCTGGAGGACATTGCCCTAAACATCACTCTGCCGGTGGTTGCAACTGGTGACGACACGGAAGCGGACGCGGCTGCTCCCATGGAACAAACTGAGCCCGCCGACTCCCCATCTAATATTACTGTTCCATCTTTGACGGGCTTAGCCATCTCCATCTCCGAAGCGAGCACCTCCGTCTCTGGCATCACCTCCCCGCGGAGCACCCACGCAAGGGCAGCAGGTGTGGCACAAGCCGAGCACAGCGGAATAGGAGAATCCACCGAGCCTGAATCCACTCATGAACCAGCAGCATCCACACCACCTCAGGCTGACCCCTCGTGCCCTGAGGGAAGCCCGCATGAGCCGCCCGCTCAAGGTTCTGGTTCAGAACCATCTCCTCGCCCTTTTGCCACGCCCGCTGAAGGTTCTGGTTCAGAACCATCTCCTCGCCCTTCTCCCACGCCCCATCCAGACAGCGAACCAACCACCCCTTTCTTCTCGTGGCATTACGTTGACGAAGCACCCACAGGTATTGAGATGTGCTTCCTCTTCTGCTCCACGCAACAGATGCTACGCTACTTTCTGCCCCTCTCCTTCATTAGTAGGGAAGAAAGAAATGCTAGCTACATGATCGGCCATCTGTTGAAGCACATTCAAGAAATCAGCGCCCTTGGTTACAAAACCTTAACCAGCAGGCCCAACTGGTACAAAAGTGTCACCATCCAACTCACTCCCAAGCAAGCCCACATTTACAACACAGAGGTCACCCTTCTCAGCCTTGGGGACAACGTACCCAAGCATAGTATCACAACCGACTCCATCCCCGGTTACACCTCCTCCTTCTATCTCTTCCAGGGAGATGCCGAGACGGTGCTTTTTCTTCTCTTAGGCTGTTTTGCCCCAGCCACAGACATCAACAGCTACTACAACCCTTATCCTCTCTCATACCATTCTTTTCCCATCGCAATTGGCTGCGTCGCTGGGGTCAGAAGCGAAACGCTGTCCTTCGACACCTCCTGCACATCCTTAAGAACAATTCAAGATTGGAGGTTTGAAGACATTGTTCGGGAACTGCAGTGTCACTTATGGCTTGGTGGATCAGCCAACAAGCCCTTTCCGCCGGAGGCAGGGCTACCAGACCCTTCTCTCCTTTTCTCCAGAGGCACGCACTCGGATCCCATCTCCAAACTCCCTTTCACCCAGATGGCTGCCATCCTTCTCTATGGACCCGGCAACACAGTCAGTATCCTGGCAGCTGTCCTGGCGATGCTCTTTGAGGGAGAACTCCACCTCACCGATGCCACTGCCCTTGCCCCAAGGTATAGAGCAGATGCGTACTTTGTCCAAGACCACATGGGACAAGCAGAATACCCTGTGGACCCTTCCATGGGGGTTCCCAGGTCTGGGTTCGCAGCCATCTCATGCCCATCTCTCGAACCAGATGACAGAGAATCACCCACAATCCTCCCTGGCCCTCTCCACGCCATCACAGGCCCCGCCAAAATGAGATCCCTGCCAGAGGACACACTATGGAACCCTGACAAAATCCACTGCAAAATCCCGATTCAGGTGCAGAGGGATGTCAAAGAGGCAATCAAACGAGTGGTGAACAAGGTCAGACACCAATCTGAAAGGTACCACATCAAACCCTTCTCCAACGGATTCATCACGCTCAAGACCGCCCTTGACCTTCTTGGACGGCATGAGCTGCCAAAACATAATGGAAGGTGCTTGTCCCCCTGGGAAATCATGCAAGTATCCTGGCTCGACGACTACCCCTCTCTCGCCGATCCCAAGTGCAGATTCCAATGGGCCGTCTTGCTAGCCTGTCGCGAAGCCTTTCCATCCAGCTCCGACATCTTCATCAGGATAACAAGTGGCCTCTCAAACAACTGGCGTAAACTTCTCCGTTCCCATCTCCTTCACAACAGAGTCAACTACCTCCCTTCTATGCGCCTCAACCAGCAGCCAGATTACTTCCCTCTCCTGTTTCTCGTCTCTTGTATCCGTCCATGCAAGGCCAGAGAAATCTGGACGGGCAACCTCCAGAGGAGGACCCGGCTGCAACTCCACCTGAAACTTGCCACCAGCACCCACGACCAAGCCGCCCTCAAACAATGCCCCATCTCCCGCACAGAGGAACATGAACGAGGTGGTGGCCGCAGGGGTCCTCCCAGATGGGACACGGAGGACCCTGCATGCTGCACATCATACATCGTGTGGTGTGCTCGCACAGTCCTCGAGCTGTTCCCGTCTCAAATTGTTGGCTCCACGGTGTTGATCCACTGTGATCTTCCCACTCATGTTGCAGCAGGCTGTCTTGGACTCTACGCCAGACCAGATCCTCGACGTGAGTTCCAGCCAGAAATCAACTTCCATCTCAATCGCTATGCTCTTCCCACCCCTCTCGGAACTCCAATCCCTCGAACTGATGACCTTCCAGTTGACATAGCTGTCGATTGTCCTCCTCATGAGCCCTTCTTCACGAATGAAATGGCCAAGGACTTCCACGACAACTACGCACTGCTGCAAGGGCCTGATGCTGACAACAGGGGCATTTCATCCCCTACTGAGCCTCCTCAGAGTTGGGATCGCCCACCGTTCCGCTACCCCTTCTCGCCAACTGATGAGGAGCCTCATAGGCAACCACATCATGGCACATCACATAAGCGTACTGTCTGTCGCTCAGACCCTTTGTGCACCACAACGCATGCTCACGACTACAAGGCCCACAAACCCGCTCCTCCACAACAGCCACCCCCTGCTCGCCAGATGCCAGCTAGTTCCTACGCCCCATACTCTGGGTCAATCCCGATTGGTGGATCTTCTTCCTCCACGTTCCGTTCTCCATCCAGGAACCCTCACACTCAAACACGGGTCGCTGATCCCCGCCCTGATGATAGTCATCACCCAGCCTTTGCCAGGCATCCAGCAACATCAGGGCACTCAGACCCTCCACAACCACCCGTCCCCTCACCAAGAGCCACGAGGATGGTCGCAAATCGTGACCCCTGTGGACGAGGCCAGGACATTGAAGGTGGCAAATCCCCCTGCGCTGGCACAGGATGGGCCCCTTCTGATCTGGTACTTCGCTTTACCCGCAACGCACCAGGGGTGGCGAGTGACAACATTGCGGGCATCACCAGACAACCGGTTCATCCTACTCTGATTGGCAATACGCCCACCTTACGAAGGAGAAATGACAAGGGAGGTCACTCGCACATCCTAGTTGTTCCCAATCTCAGCCACTTCTCCCTTCAAATTGCCAACTACCTCAACGATGCCCTCTACTTCCTTGACCACCACACCACCTCAGGCCACCCATGGGCTGACTGCAGTGAAGCGCTAGATGGCTGTATGACGGCAATCTATTGGCAACAATTACGCGCCCACAATTGGTATCGAAGCTGGGTGCCTCTCAGAGCAATGGGCAACTGCTTACAAAATACAACCTCAGCCGCATGGTACGTCCCTTCTCATCTCAACAGGCCATGGAAGGTCCAAGGCATTGACAAGGACGCGTACTTTGACTTCATCCCGCTCCTAGCTCACGTCCTGTACAGAGGACCACACCGGTGGCTCGTCTCAGCAGATAACCTTACCACGAGCGAGATCACCATCCGTCTCAGGGTAACTGTTGATGCGCAGACATGCCGGAGTGAGCAGTTCTGCCCTATGCCTCCCATGCTCGACACCCAGAAC
>CALGTP010000299.1 GCA_937902105.1 uncultured Actinomycetes bacterium | reverse complement strand
TGCGAAAGGAAGTTGGATTCCTGAGACAGCCAGGATGTTGGCTTAGAAGCAGCCACCATTTAAAAAGTGCGTAACAGCTTACTGGTCGAGGATTCTGGCGCCAATAATTATCGGGGATAAGCATTACACCGAAGCCGTGGGACTCGTATGAGTCGGTAGGAGAGCGTTGCTGTCAGCGTTGAAGTTTTCCCGTAAGGGTGGATGGAGCGGCAGCAAGTGAATATGCCAGATTGAGTAACGATTAATGCAGTGAGAATCTGCATCCCCGTATGCCCAAGGTTTCCCGGGGAAGGTAATTCCGCCCGGGGTTAGTCGGATCCTAAGGCAAGGCCGAAAGGCGTAGTCGATGGACAGCAGGTTAATATTCCTGCACCTTCGTATAGGTTGATGGTAGGTGACGGATTTCCATATCTCAACGGGACAGTGAAGCGTCCAGGCCATTTGGCCGATGTTGGGTGAGGAAGTCTCAAGAAAAGCCCTACCGGACGATTACGAAGTCCGTACCAAAACTGACACAGGTGGGCGTGGCGAATAGCCTCAGGCGCTCGAGAAAACGGTCGTGAAGGAACTAGGCAATTTGACCCCGTAAGTTCGCGATAAGGGGGCCCTACTCGCAAGAGAGGGCGCAGAGAAAAGGCTCTGGGAACTGTTTATCAAAAACACAGCACTGTGCTAACTCGCAAGAGGATGTATACAGTGTGACGCTTGCCCGGTGCCGGAACGTCAAGGGAGCTGGTCAGCGCAAGCGAAGCTAGCGACCGAAGCGCCGGTAAACGGCGGCCGTAACTCTGACGGTCCTAAGGTAGCGAAGTTCCTTGTCGGGTAAGTTCCGACGCGCATGAATAGCGTAATCACTGGAGCACTGTCTCCACGACCGACTCGGTGAAATAGTAGTGGCGGTGAAGATGCCGCCTACCCGCAGCAAGACGGAAAGACCCCGTGGACCTTTACTGTACGCTTGCAGTGATCATGGATTTGTTCTGCGTAGCATAGGTGGGAGCCTTTGAAGTTCGGATTTCGGTCCGGATGGAGGCTAAGGTGAAATACCACCCTGAGCGCATTCGTGGTCTAACCCTGATTCCCATGAAACTGGGCAGGGAACACTGCATGCCGGGCAGTTTGACTGGGGCGGTCTCCTCCCAAATAGTAACGGAGGAGTGCAAAGGTTGGCTCAGCGCGGTTGGAAACCGCGCCAAGAGTGCAAGAGCATAAGCCAGCTTTAGTGCGAGCCAGACAGGGCAAGCACTCTCGAAAGAGGGCTCTAGTGATCCGGCGATCCCGTGTGGAAGGGTCGTCGCTCAACGGATAAAAGGTACCCCGGGGATAACAGGCTGATCGCTCCCGAGCGTCCATAGCGGCGGAGCGGTTTGGCACCTCGATGTCGGCTCATCACATCCTGGGGCTGAAGGCGGTCCCAAGGGTTAGGCTGTTCGCCTATTAAAGTGGTACGCGAGCTGGGTTCAGACCGGCGTGAGCCAGGTCGGTCCCTATCTGCTGTGGGCGTAGGAATGTTGAGAGGAGACAATCTTAGTACGAGAGGATTGGATTGGACGTACCCCTGGTGTGCCAGTTGGACCGCTCGGTCCATAGCTGGGTAGCTACGTACGGCAGGGATAACCGCTGAAAGCATCTAAGCGGGAAGCCCACCTCAAGATGAACATTCCATGTCGCAAGACGAGAGACCCCCGGTAGACCACCGGGTTGATAGGACGCGTGTGTAAGCGGAGAGATCCGTTTAGCTAAGCGTTACTAACGGTCGACGTCTTGGCCATGTCTACCAGATTCCCTCTGGTGGGCATCCCGACTCAATCATGAGAGATCATGGTCGGTTCGGTTCACTCATTCTTACTCATCCGAAGTGGCGAGTAGAACAATTCAGTTGAACGACCAACTCTTCACGCAAACACGCCGTCGGTGGCTGGAAAGCCTCCTACGGATTTGCCGGTGAATATAGACAAGGGGAAACACCTGTTCCCATCCCGAACACAGAAGTTAAGCCCTTGTCGCCGATGATACTGCTCCGCGGGAAAGTAGGTCACCGCCGGCTTCATGGGCCCTACCAGGCACAACTGGTAGGGCCCTCTTTATTTTTGGGTTGCATGTCGGACGTCTGGATTTCGTTGTTTGGATTTGGCCGCTTGTACTTTCGCTGGTTGGTTTATGTGCTGCCTACTCACACACAGCGACGAGATTTGTCGCATTTACTGCTTGCCTTTATATGCGGGTTGTGATTCAATGTCGGTGTCCCTTGATTGAGTAGGTCTTGGTTTGAATGAAGGCGGGTTGGGGTTGTCGTTTGTCGTTTGCAAATCGTGAGCCGGGGTGCGGCTTTCGCCGCAGTGCGCACATGATGGCGTTTGCACGACGCCGAATCGCTGAGCAGGAATACATCCCGTGCCAATGTTTAAGATCTATGTCGGAAATCTCGACCCGCGTACGACGGTCGAGGCACTCAAGCCGTACTTCGAGCCATTCGGAGAGGCTGTTGATGAAATCATTCTCGTCATGGACGAGCAAGGGGAGCCGCGCGGATTTGCGATCGTGCTCTTCCGCGATCCGCAGCTGGGGCAGCTCGCTGTGGAGACGTTGACTGGGAAGAAGATCAACGGTCGCGAAATCCAAATCAATGAAGCCGTGAAGAAGGGCAAGCGTGTTTTGCCCGTCGAAGAGAAGGCTCCACGAACATCACCGCTTGGACCTCGCGCCTTTCAGCGACCCGGTTCGAGTGGTGGTTTCCGCCCCGGCGCTCCGCGCTCTGGTGATTCGCGTCCGAGCGGCATGGCAAGTAGCCGCCCCGGATTTGGCGCATCTGCTGGTGGCGCGTCATCGCGTTTCAATCGCAATCCACGCCGCGCTCCGGGTGCAGCAGGTGGACCGAGTTCACCAATGAGTACTGGTAGTGGCAATGCATCCGGTGGCGCTGCAAACCCCGGTGCAGAGCAGGGGCCAACTCCATCAGCAGGCGGACCTGGCGTTACTCCGAGTGCAGGATCTTCATCCGATCAAGGCACTCCACGTCCGCCACTGAGTTCCGGTCTTCGCTCTCGTAGTCTTGGCGGCCAATCGCCGAGTGCTCCAGGTGTTGATGGCGCACCAGATTCAACGCCAACACCCGGTCCAACAAGTCGACAACTTGGCGGCGCACCATCGATGCGCCCCGGTGCACCGCGACCACCGGTTCCTGGCGGTTCATCAACGCAAAGCAGATCGCTTGGCAGTTCATCTCGCCCCATCGGCGGTGGTGGACTTCCACGACCAACTGCAAGCGGCACATCGCGCCCACTCGGCGCAAGTGCTCCTCGCCCGATGGGTTCACCAACCACCAGCACTCCGCGCACTGCAACTTCGTCTCCATCGACACCGCCTGCTGCGAGTGCGTCGCCCGCACCAGTGAGTCCAGCACCTGCAGCGCCGAAGAAGGCGACGAAATCACCAGCTCCGGTTGATGCTGCCGATTCGGTTGCGCCAGCGGAGGCAGCACCGGTCGCTCGGCCGCGTGCAGTGAAGAAGAAGCCGGCGCCTGAGGCGTGACTTCCGGTGACTCCTCGGCGTGACGACGCGCGAGTGCCACATGCTTTGCCTGATAATATTGGTACCCAAGCATGTTTCGCTCGCGTTCGTGTCGTTCGGCGCGATGAATCTACGCAAATTCGAAAGATCTTCGGTTGCTAACGGCAGACTGTGGTATCGTTCTCGACGAAGCAACTCGGACTGATAGTTGAACCGTTCGTTGTTTTCAGGCATTGGGCGCCGCCTGGGTCGGGCGCTTTAAGAAAGTTGGAGCAACGAATGTTTCGCATCTATGTCGGCAATTTGAGTTTTCGCACCACTCCCGAAGCACTTCGGGAGCACTTCGCCGTTTACGGAGAAGTTCTTGACGTCTTCATCGGTACTGATCGTGAAACCGGTCGCTCACGCGGCTTCGGTTTCGTGACCATGGCCGAGAAGGACGCTGGCAATAAGGCCATCACCGAGCTGAATGGCAAGGACTTCGAGAGCCGCGCTCTCGTCGTGAACGAGGCTCAGCCACGCGCTGAGCGTGGTCCTGGTGGCGGCGGTGGTGGTGGCGGCGGCGGCGGTGGTGGTCCAGGCGGCGGCGGTGGATTCCGCGGCGG
>CALGTP010000298.1 GCA_937902105.1 uncultured Actinomycetes bacterium | reverse complement strand
TGTGTGTAATTGTTCCTGTTGAATGTTAAAACACACGTTTGGGCGAAGCTAAGTTGCTCTGGATCTTCTTGGCCTTGGGGTTCGTAGTCTTTGGAGGGGTCAGGTCCATCGGAGCTGGAGGCCCATGCACAAGGCCAAAAGGCATCTTCACCATGAGATCCTCGAAGGTGAAGTTGGCCTTGAACGTGTGTTTCCCTTTGGTTTGCATCTTGTAGTCCTCCTCCCACTGCTGGACCACTGTGTCGCAGAAAAGCCATGTGTATCCACTTGAAGACGACAAATGCTTTGAACCGCAAGTCCAACCGCCTTTGGACTTGTAGACTGTTTTGACAGATTTATGAATCTTGCGTTTCAGCCACCACTTCATCGCAGTCGCCTTGCCGAAATGCCTCTGCTTCATCGGCCGAGCAGCGAGGGCTTTCATGAGTGTCGCCTTGCGTGCATCCCACCTCTGTGCGCTGTAGATCCTGCGGAGCTTCTGGAGAGATGGAAGGGACCCCATGATTTTCGACGGTTTTGGAGCCCAGTGGTTGAAGCACTTCATCCATGTGGTAGTCATAGTTTTGATCCACCCTGTGAGCTCCAGGAACCAGGCAAAGGTTTCGTAACCCAGGTAGTAAGAGCCTTTCGGCTGTTCAAGCAATTGGTTGATGCAGAACATGTGGGCCACAGCCATCAAAACGGTCCTTAAGATTTGGCTTAGCGCTCACAAAATAATACCACAAACGGCCAAATACCACACAAGCTTGGTAAAATGATTGGACTGACCAATTTGTTGTGTGAAAATGCGCTGAGCAAAGCTAAGGGTCGTATTTTCACATATCAGGTTGGCTATCTGGACATTTATGTTGGTGAGGTCACCATAGGGCTTCGACTTCGTACGTTTACTGACAGCTATGGAAAGGAAGATCCAAAGGGAGCAAGGCGGGCCCCAAACTATAAGCCCCCATAGCATCACCTGCAAGACCTTGTCCAAGCCCTTAAAGAAACCTTCCTCGGTGCAAATGTTCTCGGAGGGATCGTTGAGCACATCGAAGGAGTCAACAACATGGCCTCGATGAGTCCCGACACTCTTCAGGGCACCCTGGCCATTGTAAAAATCTAGAATGCCAGTGCTGCGTAGCATGCTCCATGTCGAGATGTACATTTCGATCTGGGGAAGGTTCTGGCTGGCATAGAACCGCTGGTCCAAGTCGCAGCCAACAGTATCCAACTGTTCACGATAACACTGCATCTTTGACTTGGCCTTCTTGTTGCCAGCCATAGCCACATCAGGCGGCACGGTGAAGAGGCAAAGCCGGAGAGCATGCCAGCCCATAGCTGTTGAGAGCCTCATCGGGCCCTCGGATTGTGAACTAACCGTGCCAGTCTGATCTTACTCAAAACAGCCTCGCCCCATGAAGACCTGTGACACGAACGTGCGATTTTGGCGATCTCGCCATTCAGGGACTCGTTAGCATAATTGTGGTAAAACAGCGGGTTGCCATTGAAGCCAGTTTTCATAATTAAGTGATACATCGCATGGGTTTTTGGTAAGTAGTCGACACCCTGAATGCGGTGAAAGAGAACGACGAACCTATGATACTCAAACATCAGCTGTTCTTGCACATTCCTGTCCATACGTCTCTGATGTCTGTTGTCTTGCATGACACGCTCGAATTTCCAAGCAGCTTCAGCAGCTCCTTGTAATAATTTGCCCTCCAATTCGTTTTGGTTCTGCTGGAATTCAGTTTTCCCTTGCCTGAACTTATGTTTGTATCTATCTAGCAAAACCGTTGTGAATTCGAGCAAACCTCTTGCTTCAGCTGCTTTGCAACTGTGTAGTGTAGGCTTCTCCTGTGACCCCAACATTGACATTGTGAGATTCCAAACCTGGCAGGCCACAACTACTACTACGACGCAAAGGCAGTGCATACCAAGAGGAGGTATCTTATGTCTAGGCTGTTGCGTCTAGGATTGTGAAGCCTAATTATTTTTCTCTAAAGAAAGTAATTACGCAAACCCTACAAAAACATCGAACTCCTAGACACGAGATCCTAAACAAAAGATACCTCCTCCCGAGCATAGTTGCGCACACAAATGGGTTCCAAATTAGATTTCACACATTATTACACAGATAGCCAAACAAACTTACACTTAGAACTGCCCTAACAATGAGAACTGCCCCAACAAACTCACACTTAGAACTTGGATCTGGTGGCAGCTTGGATTGTTTAGCTTTTAGGTTAGGTTGAATCCAAATAGTCCTATATGTGTGTGTATATGTGTATATACATATATATGTGTATA
>CALGTP010000297.1 GCA_937902105.1 uncultured Actinomycetes bacterium | reverse complement strand
ATATACTGAAGTTTATGGACGAAGGTCTATTCTTTAGAGCCAGTAGACCAGCCTATACTAGCCCAACGGTAATCGCACCTAAGTCTACAGACCCGTTCTTCAGACTAGCTATCGACTATAGATGGATCAACCAGTTCATTCAAATGATACAGGCACACGTTCCTGTCATCCTCGAGGAAATAAACAAGGCGTCAGGATGGAAAGTGTTTGCAGACATCGACTGGAAGAGTGCCTTCCACCAAGTACCCCTACACCCGAAGACCAGTGACTACCTCACCGTTATCACTATATTGGGACCAGTGAGCCCTAAGTACATGATGGAAGGAGTAGCACCAGCGTCGTCAGTTCTACAGAACCTTGTAGCCGAGCCATTTGAATCGGTCAACAACATCTCTATATGTATGTTCGACAATATACTGACTGGCGCAGAGGACGACGAAGAGCTACTCAGGAGAGTAAAGCTAATTGTCGCAATTTGTGTGAAGCACAACATTGTGTTGAACTTCAGAAAGACGTTCCTAGGACAGCTTTGGGCAAAGTTCTTCGGATACGAGCTCTCAGCAGCAGGATATAAGATTGATACAGCAAGATGCAAAGCTATGTCAGAGATACCCATGCCTGGACACGGTAAGACCAAGAAGGAAAATAAGACTCAAATGCAGAGCTTCCTGGGATTCTCTGTCTACTTCATGCATTTCGTAGAGCGATATGCCCATTTCGCGGCACCTTTACATGACATGACCCGAGATGACTTCGATTGGGACAAGTCTACCTGGACGAGGGACTACTCAGATGACTTCCAGACCTTTAAGCAAAAGCTGCTTGAATGCATGGAGATCATATACCCGGATTTCATGCTAGAGTGGATCCTCTTTGTCGACGCATCTGACGTGGCATGTGGATGGGTACTAGTGCAGCTAAGGCCGCAGCCGAACGGATCATTCAACACGGAACCATTGGCGATAGGCTCGGAGAAGTTCTCCACAGCAGCTGCGAAGTGGCACATCAATGAAAAGGAGGCGTACGCGTTACTAAGAGGACTACAAGCTAACCACCACCTTGTGGCTATGAAGCCGATATACGTTGCGACGGATCACTTCAACCTAGCATCGAATGAACATGCCAACAACAAGAAGATCACTGGATATAAACAGCAGTGGGCCTGCTATGCGTTCAAAGGTTTGCTTACTCTAAAGGGAGACCAGAACGTGGCAGACTTTCCTACTAGAGCTGGAGTAGCCAGAGACACGGAGGTAGACGACGATAGTAGACGCCAGTTAAACTTCATTGCAGCTAGAGCAGCGGGAGTTTTTGACTTGGAAACAAGGGCGTCACCCAAGCGTTTCACATTTTTCATAGATGGTCAGGCATACTTCACAGGAAACCTAACCAATGTCAGGTGTCAAGCCACTAAACCGGATGGTACTCAATGCAAGAACCGAACGGTTATAGGCGCATCTATATGTTGGATACACTTACTACGAAAGCATAACCTTGCTATCAGGGACAGTCAGTACGGCAAAGGGCTTTATGCT
>CALGTP010000296.1 GCA_937902105.1 uncultured Actinomycetes bacterium | reverse complement strand
ATGCACACAGCCGCTCTCGCAGTCCTGGCGACCGTAGCAGCTGGAACGATGCACGGGATCATCGCGGTCGACTCGACCGACTCGGCAGAGATTACCGCGGCAGAGCCAGTTCTCTCGACCTGGCCACAAGGCGTCTACGTGAACGCGATCAGGGTCCCGATCGTGGTCGACAAGATCATAGTCGGCCGGATCAACGACCAGACCGACAACGAACGCCTCCAACGTCGCCTCGCGGCAACCCATCGGCAGAGCTGAACGCAGTGCAGCAACCGCCACCGGTGAAGGCAGCTGAGCCACCAAGGAGGTCTCAGTCACCATCCCAGGCTCGACCCAACTTGCCGGGGAAACCTTCACCAAGGCAGCCGACTGCCGCAGAAATCCAGGAGAGAGAGAAACGACGACAAGCGCTGAGGCTACAGCAGGCGAAAGTTGCACTGATGCAAGCTGACCTCGACAATGAGGACAGTACGCAAAGCATATCAGTCGTGGTCGCGTCCGGCATGCATTCCGATCATTCAGTTTCGGGATCTCTGGGCGCCGACCAACACAGACTTCCGTCTGTAGTGTCCCGCGAGTGCGGTGAAATCAGTTCAGCACAGCTTTCGAATGCATCCGCGCCAGAGACTGATGTGGCATGGGATCGACTATCACATGCATCTCGTCTTCGTCGTCTGGCACTTAGAGAGCAGAAAGCAAAGCGGGACAGCATCAACATTTCTGCAGACGAAAAGAGCACAGCACTGCAGAACATGTTGCGAGTGCACGACGAAAAGGCGAGTATTCATCACATTGCCAAGATTGATGGCTGTCCGGCAACACTTGTGGACCCAGGGGCACAAGTTTCAGCGTCTTCAGACGTCGATCTCGAACAATGTATCACGGTGATCGATCCATCCGACAGGGTGGATCTCAAGTCGTTCAGTGGCAATCGTGAACTGCTTCTATGCTTGGGCTCAGCTACCAAGCAGAAAATTTGTCGAACCACGACTGGAGCACTCACAGTTTTCATCTGGAAGGACTACATCCTCAAAACGAGCACGAACATCAACATCATGTCCATCCACGAACTTGAAGCTGCAGGTGGTTCTGCTCACTTCGGGACCAACGATGAACTTCGCATCAAGCAGACAGTATCTGGTACACAGTATGAGTACGTGTATACCAATGGCGAAGCCATCTTGATATCGCCATTGAGTGGCGGAGTGGAGATGGTGAAGAGGCAGCGACTGCATTATCTGCTTAGCTTCAGTCCTACCTTGTACGATTCGAGACGAGCAGAAATCAACAGCATCTTGGAGGATGTTCACTCCATCTACGGGTACGTCGGGAAGGATGCTATCGCTCGGTCTTACTCGGTGGCACTGGAGCAAGCGATTGGGCGCCAGCAGGACGCTTTTGCTGTATCTGCACTCAGCTCACATCGATCCCTGCCGACCTTTCCACCGAATTTAAACCTTTATGATGCTCATGACAGTCCCGACTCTGTTCTCAATCCAGTCACTCAGCTCAGGGACTCATTCGCAAGAGTCCAAGCACATGCAGCGCGATTCGACGGTGACGAACATCAAGAACAACGCGATTTTCTTATCCAGCAAATTGAAACTGCTACTCAAGAGCTCGCGGAGATTTCACCCACGCTGCACAGCATCGCCAACTTGCGAATCGGTACCAACTCTAACGTCCAGCCTGCAACTCAGATCACACTCGAGTTCACTGGCAAGGAGCTGGTAGACACGGCCGGTCCAGAGCCATTCGTTGAGCCCTTCACCGAGCCATCTGCTGAAACTGGCGACATCTCAGCAACCGATGAATTCCATGCCTCTGAGGAAACTGCCGAATACTCGACGGCAACACGGACTCCTGCGTCAATCCGAAAAGCAGGAATGTTCAGCCCTGGCGGCTTGCGCATGGTCGTCATTCAGACTAGCGCAGTGCTTGCACTTTATGCGCTTGTGTGCTTGACAGTGTTTCCGGATGCCACGGTTGATGTCTTCAGCAACGCTACTGCGGCAGAAATTTACTCACGTGTTCCAATATCTCAGCGTCATCGTCTCATTCTCCACCGCCTCAACCCACGTACACTGACATTGACCACGATGCAGCTTGCGCTGCAGGACCATGATCGTAGTTGTCGACAGGTCGATTTTCTGCATATTGAGGATCTTGATCCCGGCTACTCGCACGTCGACTACCAGACTCTAGTGAAACGTCTTATCGACTTCAACCCCGACTTACTCTGCACGTTTCGCAACCGCTTTGAGGATCGCACACTTGGGTCCAAGCTCAACGGCAGCATTCGCTATCTCGTTGAACATCCAGAAGCGATCCATCGAATTCAGATGGTACCATGTGAGCGTCAAGGCAACAAGGACAAGTCTGTGCTCGATCAAGATAGTACACAACTCAATTGGGCCGAGAATGTTCTTGAACTGTTTGACGACTACATCACGGGCAAGTACAACGTGCCACTGTGTGTGGGCCTCTTTCTGTACGACGACTTTGCAGACATTGCCTTCAACAACCTCGATGCAATCGAACTCGCTGAGGGTAACACGTCAACAACGGGACCAGGTGCAGTCACCTCCAGTGGTGGGAAACCATCATCTACGGCTGCACGAAACAAGGCCACAAAACGCCCGTTGAGTGAAGTCCCACTTACATCGCCCGACTCGGAGCAGAAGGACAGCATGGAATTGGCTGCTTCATCAGTTGAACAATGTGCCAGTACCCTGGTAACGTCAGGGGAACCACAGTGTGGCGACTCGCGGAAACGCTCTCTCCACACAGACACTTTACCCCGACTTCAGGCCATTTGTTCTCCCGTGACAGCCAACTCCAGTTCTTCTAAACGTCAGCGAATCGCTAATCGTCAACAATATGCCGTCGACATCGGCGCCGGCTCGGCTACGTTTTGCATCGAGTTTCTCGAGGCGAACCCGACCGGCTTAGCACTGGCTATAGATGTCATCGAATCGGAGGTGTTCTGGAGTCGAATCCCAACTCATCTGAGATCTCGGCTGCAGTACCACCGAGCCGAACCAACTGACTGGCTTGACAAGGTGCTCCTTGAAGTAATCCTCTCGATCTACTACCCTGACATTGTCTACTCCGACGTGACGGATATCCACTTCTCGCCCGAGTGCCAATCTCTCAGTGAGGCCGGCAACACGGGAGCGCGAGACAAGTACTCGCCAGAGTGGACTCATCCTCACCGAGTCTTCAACGGCACCACATTTGCTCCAACGTCTGACAAAGCTCGTGCAGATGATCGACTTCGCAAAGATGTGCTACTCAATTGTCTTCGACCGTGGACAGAGGAACACCCACACGTACGCATCACGGTGGAGAATGGTTGGCACACACTTCTTCTGGACATGGAGGACGTCCAGGAACTTCTTGCCTCAAAGTCACCGTCTGACCATACCGAGTGGAGAGTAGCACGAGTGGATTACTGCAAGCTCAGTGACCCGGCAGTTGATCCACCCACGTCGCAGAAGCCTACAGTGTTCCTCACTTACGGTTACGAGTACATCAACGAGCAATGCTACCCCGGCAATCGCTGTGATCTGATGCTTCCCAACGGCATTCATCACCGTTATTGTATTAGGAACAATCCGGGTCAGCCGGCAGAGCAAATTCGCATTGAAGATCCACTTCTCCGATCTCGTATCCCCAGGGGGGTGTATCGCCATTTCCGTACTAAACGAAGTCAGCCTGTTCAACTGCAGTCAGCACCTGGCACAGATTTCGTCGAGTCAGTCGAAGACATCGACTGCGAAATGGAGTGTGCCGATGTGGATGACACATGCGACATGGATGACGATCCGAATGTTTCGATCAATGGCATGGACTCGATCACATCAGATGCAACGGCAGAACCATCGGACTCGAAGTCGGACTCCCAGAAGACGTCCGGCAAGTCCAACTCGAACGTCAAGGCCAAGACACAGCGCAAGAAGTGCATGCCGATGGAGATGGCCAAGCTGTACCACGCTCGCGCTGCACACTGCGGACGCAAGCGACTGTACCGGTTTCTCCGAGCTATCGGCCTACTGAAACACTGGCTCTTGCCCAACTGCATCGAGTGCGAAGCCTGCGACATTGCCAAGGCCAAGCAGGCTCCGCACCACGGCACGCTAGTG
>CALGTP010000295.1 GCA_937902105.1 uncultured Actinomycetes bacterium | reverse complement strand
TACCTGCTCGCGATCGACGACGAAGCTCTGGCTGCGTACCCTACCCCGGAGCCTTTAACGCGTAAACGGCGTGAGAAAGGCAGTTAGGAGGGCAAGACCCAACATGGGTCTGTACCACACACAAAAGCACCCAAAACAGGGAACACAGAAATCGAACCAAAAGCGGACACAAAAACACATGCGCATGCAAAGCGGGAAAAGCAAGGCTCCCCAAGGGAGGGAGCCTAGGTGAATGCAGGAGGGCCCGGAGATAGCCCCTCCTAGCCTGACTGAGGCTAGAAAACTACGTAGGGCTCACAACCCCGGTGGCAGCATACTCCGCAATAAGGCGAGTTAACTCGAGGAAGATGGGCCGAGCGACAGCCTTGGTGAGTAAGTCCGCAATCATAATTTTACCAGGAAGGTGTTTGAGCATAATCACCTCACGAGCGACGAGGTCTCGAAGGAATTCCGCCGCACGAAGAATATGCTTAGTCTTCTTGAAGGCAACGGGGTCAACGGACATATCGATGGCAGATTTGGAGTCCGAAAATATAACCGACGGGCCGTCGAAGATAACACCCAGATCGATCAAGAGGTCGCGGATGAAGATAACATCTCGAGCGGCCATCATGGCGCCGAAGTATTCAGATTCGGCACTGCTCAGAGACACTGATTTCTGCATCTTGGAGAACCAGTGAAAAAGACAGCCGTGGTAGAAGATCAGGCAGCCACTAATCGAGAAACGGGTGTCCCAGTTAGAGTCAACGAACGTGTCCAGGCCTCGAGCAACGTTGGGCGCCATAACGAGCGGGCGGCCACCGTGATCACGCACATAGATGAGTAGTCGAAGGGCGGCGTGAAAGTGCGAAGGTCCGGGGTTGGTCAGGAAACGTGAGAGTTGCCCAGTCGCATGAGCGATGGCCGGCACGGACATATTGGCTAGCCAGAGGAAACCGCCCACCAAGGACATATAGGCGTCGCGGCGAGAGGCCATGTCGTCATGGGCGGGGGTGCCGACCTCGGGCTGGTCATCGCTGGTCAACACAAGACCTTCTTCCATCGGGCAGTCGAACTGGCGAGTGATAGAGGGCTCGAGGAATGGGGCGAACTTAGTAGTGAGGTCGGTGACATAGAGCGATTGAGACATAGTGAGCGTACGCGATGGGCGGTCGCGCGCGATCGCGACGTTGAGAATCCACGTCAGCTCGCCCTTATCTTCGGTTGGAAAGCGTTTGGATAAATCCGCCACGAAACGATCGCGCAGTTCACGAGAGCTGCAGCAGATGAGGGCATCGTCCACGTAAACCGCGATCCAGAGGATGTGCTCTGAGTCAGGGTATACGTAGAGGCAGCAGTCGATTGTCGAGCGCACCAGGCCCCACGAGGTTAAGAAACGCGCAAAGAGGATTGCCCACTCGCGACCGGCCTGCTTGAGTCCATAAAGTGAGCGACGGAGCTTGCAGACAATCGGGCGGCCCTGCGAGTCGAAGGGGTGGATGTTGGGCGGCGGTCTCATATACAGGTCGTCGCTGAGGTCGGCCTGCAGGTACGCCTGCGTAATGTCGATCGAGGAGAGGTCGTAATCGTGCGCCGCCGCAAGTAGGAGAATGAGCCGAATGGTGGATGTCTTGACGACAGAGGCGAAGATTCTGTCGAAGTCGACGCCGAACTTTTGGGTGTTACCGTCGGCGACAAGGCGCGCCTTGAACTTCTCAATCGATCCGTCCTTCTTGCGCTTGACGGTGAAGACATAGTGGCAGTTCATGAGGTTGGACCCCGGGGGCATGCCAGAGGCAGGCATGATGTCCCAGGTGTTGATGGCGAGAAGGCCCGCCAGCTCCTTGGCGA
>CALGTP010000294.1 GCA_937902105.1 uncultured Actinomycetes bacterium | reverse complement strand
TTCCCATTGCGGTTCACAAACCCCAACTCCAACATAACACACATGTTTGGGTCAGGTTGGACAAACAGGCACTGAACACACTGAACAGCGGTGAGTTCTATTATGTTGGAACGGTGTTGGGGAAACCTGGCCTTGATTGTAGCTTCGTGGTCACAGAACTTATCAGCAGCCCCAATGCCAGCAATGTGTTTGAGGATGGATTCCAAAGCTGCGACTCCACTATCATCCATGTGCGAAGACATCATGGATTCCAACTTACCAGAAGCGTTCTGCAAACCCAGCATAGCAGGCACATCGTCAAGGTCTTGTGTCGCATAATTGCAAGCTGTGCGGGCGGCCGATAGGCATTGCACAGCGTCTGCCAAGTCAGTGGCTATGTCCGAGTTGCCCTGACCCAAATGAGTTTGTACAGAATCAATGCGGGCATGCAGATTTGGTACATTGGTCAAGCTTGCCAAGTCGGCAAGTCGCTCTGTCAGGCTATCTCTCAATGATTTTGCATCGGCCTTTTTCTCTGGGAAATCTCGGAAATGCACTGATTGTGCATCGGCGGCACCCTCTGGGAAATGCGAATCGTCAACAAACTTCGAGGCGACCGCTATGATAGAGGAAGCAGAGCTAACCGATGCGGCGATTACTTCGTGTGTCAATTTGATCAAGGTAGCGCTTGGGGTAGCCGGGGTCATACACCGCACCACCTTTTAAACAAGGTAGGCTCCCAACACAGAGATGAGAGATGGGTACGATAGGTGTGTTATGGTGTGTTAAACATTGATGATGAGTTCCAGCTAGACAAATTGATACAACAAAGGAAGGCCTGGGCGGCTGCTTGGGTCTCAGCAAAGGCAAGCAATGCGTCCAAAATTTTATAACTGATGTTGGACATAATAACCAACGACTCCTGGATCACAGGAGTTGGAGTCAATGCGATGACCTTGTTGATTGCCGCGATGGCCACTTGGGCATCTATCTTGGGATCATCCATGTCAATGTTTTTCACTGTTGCCCAAACAGCTTGCACACCTGCCATGGCAGCTTCGGATTTCTTGGTTTCCAGCACATGGATCTCACACTGCGACACAAGCTGCCCGGCTTTCTGCAACAGTGTCTGGCCAACCAATTTCAGAGCCCGGAAAATCGGAGCACTCCCTGTCCGCACTTGGTGCAGCCACTCCTTCGTCTCATCGAGCTTGATGTCCTTGCAGTCAATCCTTACGTGGCGAGCGCGTACCCGTGTGCTGTGTGTGTGTGTGGGCGAAGTCCAAATGGTAATTGAATGGTATGCGATGTGCGACTATCAGTTAATGGCTGCGGAAGCTCCTGAAACTTAAATATAACAACCTCGTACATCCAATTCCAAATCGAGAGTCAATTTCAACATGATGGATATTTGAAGCTCGATTGTCTCGTCGCCAATTGACGGCAATGATTTGACAACGAAAGACACTACCGAGGGAACGATGCTGGATTGATTTTGGCTGCAGGGTTTCACATTACTGTTACATTCTTCGCCAACACCAGCAATGGGACAATGGGGCGAACTTCATAAACAACTGATCTGAAACAAAATGGTTTGCCCCAGGGGGAGAACTCAAAACCGCGTGCTTTGAAACTGGTTTAAGTCATTGACTCAAGGATTAACAAAACATGTATTTAACGACTCCAGCGGCCTATGCGCGGTGATGAGGGCAATGACCACCTTCTCCAATGCTTTTGCCTTCATTGTTTTCGCGTTCTCTGGATCAATGGCTCTTGCCGAGGCAGCTGATCTCAGTGCAAACGGGCCCGCCCCAAAGGCAATGCTATCGTGAACGTCTGAGTTCGCCACTGCATCGCAGAATTTGAGCAGAAACGTGGGTGGGAGTGGCTTCAGTTCCAAGGAGCGGCTGCTGCTGTCAGCAATTGAATGATTCCACTCTGTCGGGATCCAGGTAGATTCAACCGTCGTAGACACAATAGCGTCGAAGCCGTGCACATAGACCTTCCCAGGAAACACCCAGCCAAATTCGTCGGAACAAGATTGGACAGTGTCCTGCAAGGCCACAAGGTCATCGTAACTGTATTTCTTCTTGGTTAGCACTTGCACCAGAAACTTACATGTCTCAATCTTTGGAATCATCACCTCTAGCGCCTCCATCATGGCAAGGACATCCTTACAGCTTACATTTTTGAAACCTGTACTGTCTGTACATCTTAGTGATGACTGAATGGACAACCCAAAGAACTAGATCTAAACATTGCTCACCCAAAATACATCGTGCAACCAAATCCATAGCAGGCATCGTCAGTCAGGTCACGCTGTTTGCCCAACGTCTTTTTTGAGTTGGTGAGCTGCTTCAGGACACCGTTGACATGAAGAACCTTCAAGAGCATGACTCTGTTATTTTTTTGCAAATCGTCACAAAGGCTCTTGGCCTGATGGTCCAAGGTTCTCAGTGGGTCAGGCCACAGCACAATCTAACCAACTGTTGCAATATGAGTTTGACTACTAGTTGGTATGGACTAGAACAACAAAACACTTGAACATTTTCATCACTGCCGGGCCGTGATGAGATCTTGACCAGTCGCTGCCAGCAAATCATCGACACTCTTTCCCTTTTTTTTGGGGGTCGACTTGGTGGCTTCTTCTGCCTCCTCTTGGTCTTGTGGATCCTCTTCCATGTTCGCATTAGCGTCGTCCAGCGGAGGCAAGTGTCCAGGCGCAGACGCAGACCCAGCCTTACCGGCAGCATTTGCTTTAGGTCCAGGCTGACCACTGGACCGTCCAGGCGCAGACGCAGACCCAGCCTGACCGGCAGCATTTGCTTTAGGTCCAGGCTGACCACTGGACCCATCAAAGTCAGCAGCACCAGATGAATTGATAGGGGCCATACCGAAGAAGTCTGTAGCGAGGTATTCTTGATATTCAGGGTTTGCCAACTTGCTCAGAACCTGGGCAAGCAAATTGATTCCAAACCTAGACTAAGCAACCAGTGAAAACTTGAAATGGTTGTGTGACGTGTATGACACCGCGTGTCTGGAACTGAGCGGGGGACCGCAGGGAGTGCGGCACTGCTTGCCGGCAGCGGCGGCGCAGCCATTGGCAAAGACAGCTGGTCGATTTTGAGTCGCTTGCTCGTAGCATTGGGATCTTGAGTCAGGAGAAGATTCTCCAAGTCACCAATATCCCGGAACACAGGGTCATCAAGTTTCGCGACAGCTGCAGATTTCCGTTTCCTTAATCAGCAGAACGTAAAAATGCACTTGCGCATGGTAGGTTTATGTTGGATAGCATGTGTCCGACGCATCTGCAAGCCAAAGTGTGATTGGATTATCAGTGAACCACTAAGTTTTGAAAATACAACATCGTGGTAGACATTAACTAAAGAGAACAAAGCACGACACACGATGGCACTGCCCGAATCAAATCAAAACACCCTTTGCCCTTGGCTGGCTCCGGCGTCGCTACTCCCATCATATTGGAGAGAATAGAAGCATTGCACTTGTGAACGGCCTGCCGTCAAACTACTTCAGTCACTGTTGAGGAGAAAGGGAACAACACCCCAAATTAATCATTGCCCGTGTACTTTGTGGTGTGTAGTTGCCGGTGTGAAACAATGTTTGGTTGACATGGTGAACACTGCATCACATTGAGTATATGCGAGAGTACAACACATAGCATGCAACGAAACAAACAAACTACAAGCAAATAATAATGTGTGGAAGGGTGTCTCCTGGAGTTCATCTCCAAAGATGCTGTCCTCGGAGGTCTGGTCTACATGGTCCCAGTAGGCTCTCATGACTTCAGACTGCTTCATCCTGAAACAGCCAAGAGGCGGATTAAAGTTCGTGGCGTAAATGGCAAGACCCTTCACAGGGGGACCGAGTCTTCGATTAACTATAACCCATGGCAAGTTCACCTTTTCAAGGTCAAGGTCCGGATACATATTCTGGACGATCAGGATTGGAATCAAATCAAGTTCTGGTTCCTTTGTTAGACTTGGGAAGCGGAACATGTGCAGGACTACTATGTTCAAGTACAGTCAATGTACAATGCGAGAAACCAGCAAATAACACACACGCCTTAACTAATTGCTAACGGCAGCTGTAGCTCGGACAATGTAAAATCTCTCGATATGTCTTTGCCCACTTTACTGATGGATCCAGCGTTCAAGCTCACCTGGTCGTTAGATAAATGTGTAAAGTACCCACTTACATATTTGAAACTGACATACGTGGTATGGCTGACACACGGCACCAACATGTTTGTGAGGTATTAGTGGCTGTGTTATGATTAGGGTCACAATAAGTGCTGCACGTTCGACGCATCGTCCGTGAAGAGGGCCGCCTGGTCAAGTGCGTGATATGTACAAGGGTTGTGGGCAAATACAGCAACAGTGAGCACCGAATTGTTACCTTGGTTCATTACATTGGTTCATTGATATAACATTGCATCAAATCAAACAACACGAAACACACGTCATTGCCCATTGCCTTGCCGATATGCCCGGACCTCTTGCGAAGGTTGATGAGACGGCTCGTGCCTTCAACCAAGGCATCTCGCTGTGCAGGGTCAACCTTGCAAGCATGAGCCAGCTCAGCCTTGTTCTTGTACTTATCCCCAACGACCAGCCACCTCAGCTGAGCTGTTGTAGCATGTAACAGTGAGTAACAGTGATCAGTGAAAACTCACATGTTAATCGTGATTAATATCCAGCAAGCATCGCATGTGTGTGCACGCAGTGGATGTGATGTCAGTTTCGGATCACGGCTTTCTTGCAAGATGTCAGGATAATGATTATTACTCAGTAATCTTTCACTTCTCGAGAACGTGTTTTACTCCTAACCCTGAGTTGAGAGTGGGGTTGCAACTTAATCAGATTAAACCTGCGCGGACAACCTTGGTTATTGTCTGCTTTGACAAACGCCAAGATTGCCCGCACAGGTTTAACACTTCATCTTTGGCGGGGTGCTTGGCTTCTGGCTGGCTTGTTGCTCAAGCCTGCTCTTTGCTGTCGCCTGTTCCTTTTCACTTTATTTCAAGTCGCCCCGGGTTTGAACACATCGCATGTGTGTGTGTACACATGTGAAGCAAACTCAGGCGTTCACAGTTTGCCCAGCGATATTTTGCACCATCCACATGTACGGCTCGAACATTTCTTGGTCGCTGGGTCCCTGTGGCTCCAGTTGTAGGCCGCTCCCTGAGTCGCAGATCTAGCGTATCCAATTGTGTTTTATGGTTTACGGTTTCATTAACAGCGACGCCAGCAGTGTGAACGACAAAAACAAACAAAGTACATCACATAACGATAGCAACGACAATCTTAGTCAACATGCAAAACCAAATTAACTGCGATGGCGCTTGACACTAATGATAAACATTCGACATAAATTTATAGAAGGGCACGGTCACAGGATCCATATCGCGTTCCCCGTCTGCATGGCAGTAGTCGCAGACGCCTGACCTTAGCTATGACACAGCATGATTGGAGGTTGGCCCACGAGGAGAGTACATTTGAATCAGCAGCTGCTTGAGAAAATGTATACTTGAGTGACACAATAAAGGTTAGCCAGTGCTACAGCATGCGCGTACAATGGCACTTGCAAATGACTGGTGTTCGGAAACTGCCGAATGTCATCGCATGCCCAGCCCGACACTGCCCAGGCGTTCGTCTATTAGAGGACCCACAGCCTACGTCGAAAGCAGTGCCACCCTCACCCTCCTCAGCAGCCTCGGTTGCACGTTGCGTGGCTGGTTAAGGTTTAGGCAAACAATGCGTAGACCCATTTCTGGTGTCAGTTTGTTATGAACAAAACTGTTTTTATAGAAGTCGCATGCGACGTAGTTGCTCATGGGGTCGCTAAGCTCAAAACTGTGCAAGGTGTGCGTCTTGTTCGCACTGCGATCTGCCAACACAGCAGCAAGCACGGCTAACATGCATGCGACATTAAAGTAATCAGGTGAAACTGAGAAACTAACAAATGTTGACGATATATCGGTCAAAGAGAGAGATCAAACACCAAACTAGAGACATCACCGTTTTGTTGACTGGACAAACTCATGGACCTACAGCATTAGCAGTCCAAGGCCTGTAGTGAATTTGAACCGTTCGAGGTCGAGCCCTCCTGGTCGAAATCCACGGAGCTCAGGGTGTCAAGGATGTCAGACAAGGCATCCTGGCATGGTAATGTAAAACGTAACAATGAAAGCAGTTACTCCAACAACGGTGTGTAGTCAACCATAGATCTTGAGATGCCGAATAACAACTGCTAAATGCAAAAATGTACAATCCATTGAGCTTAGAATCAGACAGCGAGAAACTACTAGATGAGCAACACACTCAAACAACATGGTCAATTATTCCGTGGGCCCTGACAAGCGCATCGTTACTTTAGCAATTGCAAGCACAACCCATCACAGAGTCATTGTTCAACTCAGTTTTAGCGTCTGTAGCACTTGCCCACTCACAGAACTGTCATGTAAAAGACGATGCCCTGTGCAATGCAACGTTTCCGGTGCAACCTGATGCCTAACAACCAACATAGTATCAACAAAACAAATGCACGCAACTGGGTTTTGCTTTCAGAGCTTCCTCTAGCTCCTTAGCTCCTTAGCTCCTTAGCTCCTCCCACAAATACATATAAAACCATATGAGAACCAAACACAACCATACGAACGCCATATTCCCTAGCTCCTTAGCTCCTTTCTAAGCACTGCCTGGACAAAGTTGATAAATCTAGGACTCAGGTCGCACTAAACAGTTATATCGTGGAGAACTACCTAATTACCCTGGGAGTGGGTCCACAGCTTTTTAGCCGTAACTATGGCACATAGAACATGGGATCCTAGATGCGCTGCTGCGGTGAAATGTTGAGGTCAATGCAGCTTACGTCACATGTGTTGCAGGAGCAGTTAACTGAGGCTAACAATAAAAAGTGCAATGCGAGATGTTAAGACACAAACTCCAGAAATAAATTCGTTGCGTATGATTGCAGGAACTACAGCTTTGCTTCAACGATCCGCGCATTGACACACCATGTCAGCATGTTCACACAACTCAGAGATTTCAACTGTCAGGGTACTGTAGGTCATCCATCGTTGCCCACCGCAGCGCTCCTTAACTACTACGGTGAGTGGTTCTTGCTATTTCAAAACTTCATTCAATGTCGTGTCGCACTGAGACAGCTTAACTGTGAATCTGACCGTGTTTGGTGCGGTGTGGCAACACCATGGAAAGTAAGAGTCAAAGTGTTGAAACGGCGACCACTGTTGCGATAAACAGCGCCATGAAAACCTCAGCCCGATTCGAGGTCAGCAGCGACAGTTAGCAAGTGTTGAGGCAAACATATCACTGACATATACGACGTTAAGTGCATGTGGTACCACTCACTGCCAAGACGGTGAACATGGTGTGTGTGTGTGTTGTGTGTGTTGACAGCTGTGTGTTCAGCACTTCCCCAAATCACACCAAGGCACGGTACCGTTGAACGCGTTTCCCGCCAAGTCTGTCCTTGGCAAGGCGGTCAGGGCACTCACAAGACACATGCCAAAGGACAAAGGCACAACATAAGCAGCACGATGATTGAACCACGGCTCATAACAGTTTACTTGTTTGTCGCATCAATAT
>CALGTP010000293.1 GCA_937902105.1 uncultured Actinomycetes bacterium | reverse complement strand
CAGCGAAAGAACCGAAGAAATCGACTTGCCCACGATCACCCAAGAGTCCGTGACCATATAACAGTGCGGGCACCGGAGCAGTGACTTGATCGGGAACGACGCATCGAAACGAGGTGGCATACGTCGGAAATTCCTCATTGATCATGGGAGCGCCCTGATCATCAAGAAGTAGGTGACCACCTGGTGTTCCATCATTAGACAAAAAGTTTGGAATATCAAAGGTGCCTTCAACTGTTCGCACGGATCCTGGTGTCACTGAATCAACCTTGAAGATTGGAACTCCATCGCCAATTTGTTCATAAGCCACTGAGCGCTCATGCAACAATCGTCCAGATAAGGATTGCTCACTAGCGATCGTGAAGGACCACTGCGATGTCGTTAGAGGTACAGGATTGAGCGAACTGTCAATGAGTTCACCAATACTGATCTCGTACGTGTGTCCTTCAAGAAATGCCGTCGCCGGACGCAGAGTGACCAAACGAGATTGAACATCTAATTCCCCCCAGAACGGCCACCTCGCTTGTGTTTGCTGATCAATAATCGTGATCGGGTTCGAATCTTCTAACGAGCGTGCAATATCAGTTGAATCAGGTACGCCGCTTCGAAGTAAATCCACCCCCGGTGCCTCAAACACAATCACAGAGTTCGGCGAGAATCCGTCAGCGCGATTTTGATCTGTGACATCCATAGCGATGCCGTCAACATTCGTCGGAACCGCGTCGGATGGAATCGACAAACGCAATCCTGTCATCGTTGTGGAGTCCGGTACGGTTAGTTGATTACTCGGCCACGGGAGCAGGCAGGCTAAGACACCCGGTTCGGCACAGGTGGGTGAGTCTTGAGTGGGGACAAAGGTGGTTGAGCCTTGGCGAGCAGTGGTGGAGTCAACAGATTGTGAGTTCTTCCCACCACCACAACTGGCAATCAATACAGCCAGGGTGACGCCCCATGGCAAGCAGTATTTGGACGCTTTAGGGAAGTTTCGTGGGGCACTTACTGGGATCTCACGGGGACTCATACCCTAGGTTCTCACATTCATGCATGGTGTCGTAGCAATCGGTTAGGATCGTACGCATGTTCGTATCCACGCCGGTCTCTGAGGGCTCAAGTCAGGTCCATCGGGTCCTTGGGATTGACCCAGGTTTGACCCGTTGTGGTTATGCGGTGATTGATTCCTCAGGTCCTCAATTGTTACATTGCGTCTCCATGGGGGTTCTGCGAACTCCTGCGACGTCGCCGCTTCCTGAGCGTTTAGCGAGTTTGCATGCCGATTTGTCCCTACTTCTGAGTGAGTTCTGCCCACAGACCGTCGTCATTGAGCAACTTTTCTTTCAAGTCAATGTTCGCACTGCCATGAGCGTCGGCCAAGCCAGTGGTCTGGCCCTCGCTCTAGCCTCACTTGCCGGCTGCGAGGTCGTGCAATACACCCCAAACCAGGTCAAACAAACAGTCACGGGTTGGGGAGGGGCAGACAAAATTCAAGTTCAAAAAATGGTTCAGATGCGCTTGGGGCTGAACTCTCTACCACAACCAGCAGACGCTGCCGATGCGGCTGCTCTAGCTCTCTGCCACCTCGCAGTTGCTCCGATGCACCAAAAGCTCATCGCTGCCGGTGCCGAGACTATTCATGGTCGGGTTCGAAGCAGGAAGACGGCGTGAGATGATCGGCTCTTTACGCGGTTCGGTTTTAGAACGTCACACCGAGGGATCGGTATTGATTGAGGTAGCAGGAGTGGGCTACTCGGTGACAGTGACTCCTCGTACTTTGGCAGAACTAGAACCAACGTCGCCAGTGTTTTTATTCATTTATCATCACATTCGAGAGGACTCCCAAACTCTCTTTGGTTTTCTCACGAGGGACGAAAAATCGACTTTCCAAACTCTTATTGGGACTCACGGTGTTGGCCCATCTCTAGCAATGGCCATTCTTGGAACTTTGGCACCAAGTGCCCTTTTTGAGGTTGTGGCGAGTGGAGATATTGCGGCGCTCACTCTCGTACCCGGCGTCGGGAAGAAAACGGCAGAACGTTTACTGATTGAACTAAAGAATCGTTTGTCACTGCCCCTCTTACATGATTCTCTCAGTGGTCACTCAGGTCGTTCCTCAGTTGTCTCTGATGTGCGTGAAGCATTACTCGGACTTGGTTATACCGAGGGCGAGATCCGTGAGGTTCTGCGCGAACTGCCTTCACAAGAAAGTGCCGAAACCCTGCTGCGGGATGCCTTACAGATGTTAGGAGTTCGTCGTGCGGGATGAATTTCTTGATCCGCAAGTCAGCGATGTTGTTGAAGAGTCCGATGAATCCGGATTACGCCCAAAACATCTTGAGGAATTCATTGGACAACGAGAACTAAAAGAGAAACTTAATATTGTCCTTGAAGCAGCCCGTAAACGTGGGGAGGCTGCCGATCATCTTCTTTTCGCAGGTCCTCCGGGACTTGGCAAGACAACCTTGTCGGGAATCATTGCCGCGGAAATGGGAGTTCGCCTGCACATCACATCTGGACCCGCTCTGGAGCGGGCTGGTGACCTAGCCGCGATATTGACCAAACTTGAACCCTCAGATGTTTTATTCATTGACGAGATTCACCGTTTGAGCCGCGTTGTGGAAGAGATTCTCTATCCAGCGATGGAAGATTTCAAACTAGACATCGTTGTCGGTAAAGGACCTGCCGCATCGAGTATTCGTTTGGCGCTACCGAAATTCACATTGGTCGGTGCTACAACGCGAACTGGAATGATTACTGGACCATTACGTGATCGCTTCGGTCTAGTGGCCCGTCTCGATTATTACGACGACAACGAGCTTGACGCAATTGTCCGACGCGCTGCTGGAATTCTCAATGTGTCCATTGATGAAGATGGAACCCGACTCATCGCCACTCGCAGTCGCGGCACACCGCGTATTGCCAACAGGCTCCTACGACGAGTCCGTGACTTCGCCGAGGTACGCAGCGATGGCAAGATTAACGGAGCGATCGCCGATGAAGGTCTTGCGGTCTTCGGCGTTGACAATTGCGGACTTGACAAAGTTGACCGTGCAATTTTGACGTCGCTGTGCAAGCAGTTCAACGGGGGACCAGTCGGACTCTCCACATTGGCCATCGGTATCGGCGAGCAACCAGAAACCCTTGAAGATGTCTATGAACCATTTCTCATTCAAAAGGGTTTCATAGCTCGAACCCCACGGGGTCGGGTGGCGATGCCAGTCGCTTGGGAACATCTCGGATTAACTGCTCCTACCCAGTCACCTGGTTTGTTTTCCTAAAGTTGGGTCATGAAGCTTTCAGACTTTGATTACGAACTTCCCCTCGATCGCATCGCACAGATACCGAGTGAACCCAGAGATAGCGCGCGCCTCCTTGTTGACTGTGGCCGAAGTTCTGGCTCTCTCAATGTTGAACATCGCAAGGTACATGACCTACCGGACTATCTGCGAGAAGGCGACTTGTTGGTTGTTAATGACACCAAAGTCATCCCAGGCAGATTGCGTCTGCAACGTTCAAGTGGAGGTGCCGTTGAGGTACTGCTGCTCGATCCTTTGAATCCCTCGTCAACACGCTGGACAGCACTTGTGCGGCCTGGAGGACGATTAAAGGAGGGCGAAGTTCTGCATCATGCACAGTCTGGAAATGAAGTGATTTTCCATGGAAGAGCAGAAGATTCAGAATCTTTCATTGTTGAACTGTGTTTTACCGGCGACGTTTTGGACTTACTCAACAAGATCGGAGAAATTCCATTACCGCCGTACATCACGGGTGCATTGCCTTCGAGCGATCGTTACCAAACGGTTTACTCTCGCCGCCCTGCTTCTGCTGCAGCCCCGACAGCTGGATTACATTTCACGACTAAACTTTTGCAGACACTCTCCAATAATGGTATTCAAATTGCGCATGTTGAACTTGTGGTTGGGCTGGATACATTTCAACCAATCCAAGTGCAAAATCCTCTTGATCACAAAATGCATACAGAATTTTATTCAGTCTCAGAGCAAGTGATGCAGCAAGTTGACAAGGCCGAGAGAGTCATCGCCGTTGGAACCACAGCGGTACGATCCTTGGAGAGTGCTATAGCGCGCGATGAATTGTCGGGGCGCACCAGCCTTTTTATTCACCGTGGCTTTGATTGGCAAGCAGTTGACATGATGATGACCAACTTTCATCTCCCACGCACCACCTTATTGCTGATGATTGACGCCTTTATCGGGGATCGTTGGCGAGATATATATGCAACGGCCTTGGAGTCTGGATACCGTTTCCTTTCCTTGGGTGACGCTATGTTGCTCAACCGCCACGCGACTGAAGGTTCCTAATGCATCCCGTTACCTTGGATATCACGGCCACCGATGGCGCCGCACGTACAGGCATCGCATCGACCGCTCATGGCTCATACAGGTTTCCCTGCTTTATGCCCGTTGGAACTCGAGGAGCAATCAAATATCTCAGTGCCAGCGATTACGAAACCCTAGGCGCAGAAATCGTTCTTGGTAATACATACCATCTCATGTTGCGTCCTGGTGCTGAAACGATTGCTCATTTCGGAGGGCTTGGAAAATTCGCCGGCTGGAAAGGTTTGACTCTCACAGACTCAGGTGGTTTTCAAGTTTTTTCATTGGACCCCAAAGTGGATGACGATGGAGTCACATTCCGTTCGACATACGACGGAAGTTTTCATCGCTTCACACCAGAATCGGCCGTGGCAACTCAAGAACTACTGGGCGCAGATATCCAGATGGTGCTCGATGTGTGCGCACCACTTCCTTCACCACCGTCAGTTCTTCGCCTAGCTCTTGAAAGAACTTCTGCATGGGCTCAACGCGCCCATGCAGTACATCAGCGAACCGATCAAGCACTGTTTGGCATCGTGCAAGGAGGCACAGACCTAGTGATGCGTGCCGAAAGTGCTCAACGCACAGTGAGTGTCACAAGCGGAGATGTCAGCGGTTTTGATGGCTATGGCATTGGAGGACTCTCAGTCGGAGAAACTCGCCAAGAAATGTTGCCGGCTTTGGCTGCGGCCCTTGAACATCTCCCGACGCACCGACCGCGCTATCTGATGGGTGTCGGAGATCCGGCTTCTTTGGTGGAGGCCGTTGGACTAGGGGTTGATCAGTTTGATTGTGTGATGCAAACCAGAATCGGTCGCCATGGAACCGCCTTCACTAAGGATGGAAAATTACACATCAAGAATGCCGCCCATGTGCTTGATGATCGTCCTCTCGATGACTCCTGTCCCTGCGATGTGTGTAGCCGCCATAGCAGGGGATACCTACGTCATCTTTTCCAAGTCAACGAGCCCACAGCCGCTCGTCTGCTCAGCCTGCACAACATTGCCTGGACTTTAGACCTCATGAAACAGATGCGAGAGGCAATTTCAGCAGGCAAATTTGCGTCATTAAGGCAGGAAGTACTCAAAGTATGGGGATAAACGCCATTCTGTGGACGCTCTCGCCTGAGGAGTGCCACAAAACGAGGCTCGCCCACTAGGATTTGATCCGTTATTCGCCCCCGATCTTTGGACTACTGATGCTGACCACTTACACATTTTCACTCATCTTCGCCGCAACCGAGCAAAAGAGTGGCGGTAGTTTCGCCGTGACTTTGTTATTCATGGCCGCCATCGGTGGAGCAATGTATTTCTTGATGATCCGTCCCCAGCGTCGGCGCTTGAAGGAGTCGCAGTCCCTTCAGCGCGAGATCAGTGAAGGTGACGAGGTGATTACCAACTCGGGTATGTACGGTTTTGTCAATGCCCTTGATGGCGACACGGTATGGCTCGAAATCGCAGAAGGAACCGAGATCCGAGTTGCTCGAAATTCTCTGCTACGGCGGATCAACCCGACTATTGAGCCCGCAGGTGGCGCAATCATTGATGACGCCCAAGATCCAGAAGCGCAGTGACCTCACCAGTCATGACACGTCGTCTCGTCTTCTCCCTCACGGGCCTATTGGTAGTGGTTCTTGGATCCTTTGCCGGCAATCTTGTGGCCGGTAATCAACCCGCTTTGGGTCTTGATCTACAGGGCGGAATTTCGGTCACCCAAGAGCCAGTTGGCGAGTTTGACTCTGTCAGCCTTGATCTTGCCGTTGAGCGGATTCGCGAACGAATCGACTCCCTAGGAGTGGCCGAACCGGAAATCATCCGTCAAGGAAATGCGATTGTTGTCAACTTGCCAGGTGTCGCTAATCAAGAGGAGGCACTCCGCCTCGTTCAAGTGACGGGCGCCGTTCTTCTTCGCCCTGTACTTGGGGCACTGCAGAAAACACCAACAGATCCCAATGCAAGCACGACGACAAGCAGTGGAAATTCAACGACAATCCCAGCGCCCACCACAACTCTCGGTGGTGGACCATCTCGTTCGTTACCGGTGGTCGTTACAACGGTCCTGGGAAGTGCACCCGGTTCCACAGATGCACCACTTACAACCTCAAGTGGACCCGACGACACTGTGGTAACGACTGACGGCGTGGTAACGACTGACGGCG
>CALGTP010000292.1 GCA_937902105.1 uncultured Actinomycetes bacterium | reverse complement strand
CCAGCAAAGCGTTTTCTCGTGACGACTAGGCCTGAATATCGGGCACTATTATCGCCAGACAGCATCATGACTTTGGCGGCTCAGGGTGGTGACCTGAACGCTGATGAGGTTGCTCACTTCCAAAGCAACCCGTGGTGGTCGGCGATGGTGTCGCTACGCATCGCCGATGATTCAGCAAAAGTTGCAGGAGCAGTCGTACCTGATCTTGAACATTGGGTCAACGCCATTCATTCATTGAGTCGGGTGTGACGATGCAATCCTTTGCAACGGGTGACTCTGCGGCAAAAGTATTCTTTGACGATCATGGCTGGGTTTTGATTGACACTCTTGACGATGATGGCATAAAACAGTTGCGTGGATGGATAGATGAAATCTCGTCATGGTCTGACGAAGATGGGCCATGGTTGCACTATCGCGAGATGACTGACTTTGGTCCCAAGTTGTGTCGCACGGAGAACTTCACGCCATTTCATAGTGGTATTCGTGCGCTACTCACGAGCGGTTCAATGTTGCAATGCGCAAGTCTGTTAATCGGTGAGCAAGCGGTGCTGTATAAGGAGAAAATTAATTATAAGTTGGTCGGCGGCGCAGGATATGCACCTCATCAAGATGCGCCGGCTTATCCATTTATTGATAGTCATATTTCGTGCATGCTCGGTATTGACGACGCTGACGAACTAAACGGCTGTTTAGAAGTAGTCAGTCATTGCTTTGACGAGGTGCTGTCAATGAATGATGTGGGTTGCATCGCCAATGACGTTGTGCAATCTCTGGAATGGACGATGGCTCCGCTGAGGGCTGGCCAAACTTTGTGGTTTCATTCAAGGACTCCGCATCGCAGTGGAGAAAATAATTCGCAGCGTGATCGGCGCGCCATCTACCCGACGTACAACGCTTTATCCGAAGGCGATCTGCGTGAGGCGTACTACGCAGCAAAACTTCAGCAGATGGCTACGAGTACAGTCGGCAACAATGTTCAGGTGTCTTTGATTGGCGATTTTCAGGGACGCGCAATCGGATAGTTAAACTTTGGTGACTGCAATAGGTATTGCGCTTTGAATAGCCATACCATTAATGGGATCTCGACCACTATCAACAGTGCACAAACGATTTGTAGGTGTGCCGTGAAGGCGGACATCTTCGTCGGTGATTGAACCGCCCCATGAATGGGACATCGAGATGACTCCACGTTTAATGGTGTCGCTACCTTCGGCCACGCCAACGACTTCGCCAGACGGCGAAGTAATGCGTACTAATTCGCCGTCACTTAATGAGAGGTCTCGCATATCAAGCGGGTTCATATAGGCCGCGTTTGTGGTGCCAACTCGCGCGAGACCCGGGATTTCTCGTCCGAGAGAATTCAATACATGCTTGAGACGACGACTAATCAGACGGAAGGGAAACTTTGTGGGATCAAATCCATCGATCACTTCGGCACCAGTTTTTTCACTGAGTACGACGGAAATCTCTTCAACCACATCGGGTGGAGCAACTGCGAAACGTGCCGACGCATCGGGGTCAGCAGCAACAACTTTGATTGCAAGTTCTTCGTGAATAGTGCTGCGTTTGGCGCGGATCTCACTCATAGGCAAGCGACTTTTGGCGAATGCATAATCAAGCACCATGTCATCATTGGCCGATCCATCTAGTGGCAGATCACCTCCGGGTAAAGGAATACGCGTGCCTAATCGCTGCGCAAGACCTGCAAAGACTTCCCACTCGGACAATAGGTCACCGTCGGTTTGAAGAACTGCTGGTGTATAACTCACATAGGCAGAGGCAAAACGGCGATCCATCACGGTAGGTACATCGGCGCGTTCAAGTTCAAGGCGCGGTGGGATGACGTAGTCTGCGAGTTCTGCAGTCGGGGTCATGCGATGGTCGATGACGACGAGCAACTCAAGATCTTTCATGGCGGCAATTGTTTTGAGTTGATCGGGAAAAGCCACTACTGGGTTTCCACCACAGACAAACAAGCAGCGCACTTTGCCCTCGCCGGGTTCAAGAATCTCTTCAGCCAAAGCATTGGTCAGCATTTCGCCGGGCATACCTTTGAGGCCTCTGACGCGGTGCGGCGTTCCAGGTGCAGGATCACTGGGCGCAATGACTTGCGCGCGACGGGTATCGCCTGGGTATAAAAAGTTGCCACTTTCTAAAACATCGCCCTCTCGATTAACGCGCCCGCAGATCGCGTTCAGTGTCAGCGCGAGATGTTCCATCAGCGTGCTGTGAGCTGCCATGTTCGGACCTGTGCCAGTACCAGCAGTTCCGCGTGGCCCACCAGCAAACATCCGCGCCGCGGTGAGAACATCCGCAGCCTCAACTTCACAGCGAGTGGCCACCATTTCGGGACTGAAAGGAGCCACAGCTGAACGCAGATCATCAAGTTGATGTACCCAGCGATCACAGAAATCTTTGTCGTACAAATTCTCTTGCAAAATGACATTGATCAGTCCCGCCAAAAGCGTCGGGTCTTCACCTGGTTTGATGGGCAACCACAAATCGGCAAATGATGCCAGTTCGCTGCGACGGGGATCAATGACAATGAGTTTCATTCCACGTTCTTTGGCACGTCGCAACCGAACGAAAGGATTTGTTCCTTGTAGTCCGCCGGCTGGCGCATAAGACGAGACGAGTGGGTTATAGCCAATGGCTAATAAAACATCGGCGTCACGAAAGTTTTGCCAGCCAGCTTCCCAGGCACCCATACGTAAGCGCGATGTGAGGTGTGCTGGTTGATCGATCGTGATGCTGGTGTAAAACGAAGGTGAACCAATACCACTATGAAAGGCTTGCATCACCGGCATGGAGATGGAGTTTTGAAACGCGCCTGTGCCGGTGTAAGTAGCCACGGCACGCGGACCATGGGCGGCGATGATGGCCTGCACGCGATTGGCAATATCGTCAAGAGCATCCTTCGATGTGACCTCTACAAATGAGCCGTCGTCATTGCGCTGAAGTGGGTTGCGTAAGCGATCGGGGGCATGATGTTGATCGGCAAGTTGGCGCCCCTTGATACATGTGTAACCCTCAAAAAGAGGGTCCTCCATAATGCCTCGAACGGCGATGACTACTTCTTTCGTCCGTGCACCCGTTGAATTGATTTCAACATCAACGTGGAGTGGACAGGCCGCATGACAGAAGCGACAAAACGTCTCGCGAGTTTCAATCATCGGGGCTTGGCGCCTCCGGAAACCCGAATCATTTCACCACTGATCCAGCTGGCAGCGGGTGAGCACAAGAATAAAACTGCTGCACCCATGTCAAGCAAAGTTCCGAAGCGCTGCATAGGGATATTCCACTGCGACTCAATTTCGGCCAGATCTTCGTCGTTCTTCACACCGAGCGCAATCTTAAAGATTTCGGTGGGCACTGCGCCTGGGGCGATGCCATTGACGCGAATGCGAGGAGCAAGTTCGGCGCAAGCCGTGAGAGTCAATGAGTTCACGGCGGCTTTAGCGGCACCGTAGTGTGCACTCCCAGGTACAGGTCCGAAGCCCGCACCTGATGAAATGTTGATGATTGAACCAGTGTCCATGTATTTCGCGGCAGTGCGAATACCGACCCACACCGCGGTGAGGTTTAAGGCGATGCATGCATCCCAGTCTTCGCGCTTCAAGTCAGTCATCGGCAAACGGGCGGGTGAGCCACCAGCGTTATTCACCCAAATCGACAACTTGCCGAATTCTTTGATGGCGGCCTTAGCTAAATTTTCCATGGCCTCTTCATCGGTGACATCAGTTTCGACCGCAATGGCCTGACCGCCATCGGCGCGAATGGCAGCAGCGACGGATTCAATTTCGTTCACACGACGAGCAGCAACCACGACTTTTGCGCCAGCGTTAGCCAAGGTGCGGGCGATGCCTTCGCCGATGCCGCGTCCACCACCAGTTACGACGGCGACTTCGCCTTCGAGACTGAAAAGCTCTGCTGGGGTTGGGTATTGCTGACTCATAATATTTCCATTCTTGTTAGGGGATTGTGATTAGAGAATTGTGACGACACCAGTGGTGCCATTGACTTCGATCAGTGCACCATCGGCGATACGTTTCGTGGCATCGGTGATTGAGACAACGCATGGCACACCGAGTTCACGACTGACGATGACAGCGTGACTGATCTGTCCACCGACATTAACCACAACGGCTGCACTCGTCATAAACAGTGGGGTCCAACTGGGGTCGGTGCATGGTGCGACCAAAATGTCGCCAGGTTCGAGATCACCTGGATCGCCTGGATCAAGAACAACGCGCGCAATACCACGAGCGGTACCCGGTGAACCAGCAACACCGACGAGTGCATCACCAGTGCGTGCGACCTGGACGAGATTGTCATTCTTGCGGGCCCATTCACTGAGCGGAGCGACTGTTGCGTTGGCGATGATGAACGGAGGTTCAAGATCGAAGAGCTCGCGCCATTCTTTATAACGCTGAGTCAATTTGTTGGTGAATGAACTTGGATTGGCGATGTAAGCGTCAAGTTCGCTATCGAGCACCTGGAAGATGAGTTCGTCGTGACCGTGTCGGCGACCAAGTTCGCGAAATGCAACGCGGGCCTCATGCAGAACGCGAACGATTGAAGTTTTAGTCCGTTCGCGGTGAGCCATCATTTTTCCAGCGCCAAGACCAAGATCGAGAAGTGGCGCGACATCTGGCTTGTCACTGAGTGCAACACGGGCTTTGGCGATCAGGGCATCGCGTTGTGTGGCTTTTTCGCGATGACGTTCGTGAGGCGATTCGGCATCTGACTGCAAGCGCACGCGATCTAGGGCAGCAAGTAAAAGTTGTGGATGCGTTTCCCAAGTCGGTGAACGCAAGTCCCATTCGTCGGGTCCGCGACTTCCGAACTCAACCAAGAATTCATTCCAAGCAGCAATGAACGGGGGAGTGACGCGCGAAAGGACATCGTTCGGTCCAGCATCAAATGCAGCGGATAATTGCGGATCATCATGTACAAGACGAGACAGATGCCAGAGCGCATAGTTGGCGTCGGCCGAATCAACATCGCCGATACTTGAGAGCAATGACATTGGCAAACTTGGTTCACCGATCGCTTCGGCGACAACGCCAAGGAGTCCGGGGGCTACAGCAGCGCTACTGCCAGACATCACATGCTGTGAAAACAGGTGCGGCAGTTGTGTTTGCACGAGACGCGCGCGCTGCACGAGTTGTGCATCGGTGTATGTCGCGAGGTTGCCGCGCCTTGCACGCAGTTCTGCTGCGTTTGCTTTGTCGGCATCAAGTTCAGGCCACGCGACTCCACTCATCACCCACGCGGTGTGGGCATCAATGCCGGCAGTGAGGTGAGGCTTCTCGTCGTCGGGGTGAGCGACATACGTCGGCACATCGGGATGATCGCCAAAGAAAGCTTGGTCGAGTGCGGCAACGGTGGCGGCCGGGTTGCGCACACCCTGCATACGAATGGCCGAGAGGTTGATATAGAAGTAGCCACCAAAGCAGGCGACCGATTCTGGATGCTGAGGGTTGAAGTCGGCATCTTCGTAGGCGCCGATGCGGATGAGGCCCGCTTTGTAACCGGCAACGATTCCCCCGTCCCAGCCGAAAGTCCAACCGAGAGGGCTCACGGGGTCGGCAAGAACTTCTCCGGCGTTAGCGCGCGTGTAGTGGGGAAATCTTTGGCTTGTCGGCCAGTCGGTAATCCATCGATCTTGCATATCCAGCACAGGTTAGAGGGCTTCTGGGTCGTGTCACGGACGCTGGGTGTCCGTATCGCGACCCAGAACCCCCGAGTGTGGAGGGTGATTAGTCGTGTAGTGAGCCGTCTGGCATCGTCGCCCCTGTGAGGTCGGCGTCAGTGAGGTTGGCTCCCGTCATATTGGCGCCAGTGAGGTCGGCCCCCGTCAGGTTGGCGGAGTATAAGTAAGCGTCTTTGAGATTGGCATTGCTGAGATTTGCGCCTGCGAGATCGACGAAAGAGAGATCGGCCTGGTTCAGGTTGACGCCGGAAAGGTTCGCATTTCGTAGATCCGTACCGTTGACATTGATTCCGGAACAGTCGGGGAGGCAGGTGCCGATGAAATCCATCCCGTTAGCTCCTAAGCAGCCGGCACGGCATGGAGGAAGACTCGTAACCACCGGTTGAGTTGTTGACGCTTGGGTAATGACCGGTTGGGTTGTGGATGTTTGGGTAACCACCGGTTGAGTTGTTGACGCTGGGGTAGTGACCGGTTGGGTTATCGATGTTCGGGCGTCATTGCTTCCGCACGCACTGAGCACTACAAGCACACAAGCGAAAATTGCCGCTGGAGATTTCATAGTGATGGTGCGGCACATCCCAAGACGCAGATTTGGTTCTCTGGAAAACATTGGTAACCGTCCTTTGAAAGATGACGCCTAGCGGAATCGCCTCAACATATCCACCACAGGTTAGAGGCGTTCTGGGTCGTGTCATGGACGCTGGGTGTCCGTGACACGACCCAGAAGCACGCCTTCTCACAGTGTGGAGCCCGAGAGGAGAATCGAA
>CALGTP010000291.1 GCA_937902105.1 uncultured Actinomycetes bacterium | reverse complement strand
GCTGGGCTGCGATCACGACGGGGCCATATTCCACGAATGAGCCAGGATCAACCAGCAAGGCCAGATTTTCACGCGCAGTTTGGCGCCCTTGCCCATGACGACGCTCACTTTGCACACGGCGGGATTCATCGAGTCCCAACTGATGGCGATCATGAACCTCTTCGAGGTCGCGCCTCACTGAAGACACCGATGTGATTTCCTCGTCTGCTTGCACAGGTGCTTGAACGGCACTCAAAGTACACAGCAACTGTCCTGCTTTGACGGTTTCTCCAAGTACAACGCTTACTGATTCCACGCGACCATCGATATCCGAGATGATGTCATGTTGCATTTTCATCGACTCAAGAATCGCTAACGGTCGCCCACGACCCACAATCGTTCCTTCGGGGGCAATCTGTATCACTGTCCCTTGCATAGGTGCCGTGATCTCCGTCAAGTCACCCGCCATCTTCATTATCCTTGCGATGGAAAACGTACGGGCAAGAGGCGTGGTCCCCGCACTTGACCGCCAGCCCAAGTCACTCCACCAGCATCAGCGATTTCAAAGTCTGGAATTCGTTGAATCCAAGTCTCGATGGCGACTCGCAACTCCATTCGCGCCAAGTTTGAGCCAGCGCACCGGTGAATGCCTGCTCCGAAGGCCACATGGCGATTGTGTTGGCGATCCAGAATCACTTCATCGGGATTCTCAAAAATTTCTGGGTCACGATTGGCTCCCGGGAAATTCATGAGGATTCGTTCACCCTTTTTCATTGGGCAGCCGTTGTATTCCGCATCCTCTCCGAGGCGCCGAGCCATGGTCACTGGTGAATATGCCCGCAGCAATTCTTCCACTGCTGTCGGCATCAGGTCAGGTTCGTTAACGAGTCGTTGGCGGTCCTGAGGGTGACTAGCGATATGCCACAAGGAACTACCGATAGAGGACCAAGTCGTGTCCACTCCAGCAATGAGCAATAACCCACACATCCCAAGGATGACACCCTCATCAATTTTCTCTCCGTCAACATCGGTCATAAGCAATTCAGAAATGAGATCGTCGCCTGGATTCTCGTGGCGCTCTTTGAGGGCTTCTACAAAGAATTGAACGATTCCGATAACACCTCGGCGCCGTCGTTCTTCATCGTATGCAAACTCCAAGGTATCGCGCACCCAACCAGTGAATGTCTCGCTCATCGATTCAGGTACACCAAGAATGTGCGCAATCACGCGCACTGGAATCTGCTGGGCGTAATCAACGGCTGCATCCGCCGAACCATTTTCAATAAAACTATCAATCAGACGGTTGCACAAATCACGAGTCATTGCTTCATAGGTCTCGGTTCGTTGCGGACTCATCCAAGGCAGTAGCAACCGCCTTGTCCAGGTATGAAGGGGTGGATCCGAACTGATCGGAGGTACACCATATGGGAGCAACATCGGTTGCTCCGAGTCACCAGAGGCTGGGGCGACAGGTAAAACCCCGATGCCATAGCCAGAAGGAAACTTTTCAATATCGCGGGCAATCGCCGTGACATCCTCATAGCGCGTCGGTAACCACGAACCGCCCCAACGATCGGTATGGGCGATAGGGCACTCATCACGTAAAACGGCCCAAATGCTGTAGGGGTCATTGACATAAGAAGAATCAAAGATGTCGTAGTCGGACGACCAATCGGCAACCGGTGGAGTTTGAGTCATAGAGAGACTACTTTGTCAGATTTTTGTGCGTGAGCCGTCACTACGCCAACAATTTCATCCCAAAAATAAGGTGGACAGTCGTGACCCATACCTTCAACGGAATGAAATTGGGCTCCGCCGATGACTTCAGCTGTGCGCCTGCCACCTGAGATATCAATCAAGGTATCTGAAGTGCCATGGATCACCAAAGTGGGCACATTGATCTGAGAAAGCCGTTCCGAGCGACTGCCATCACGCCGCAATGCACGAAACTGACGAACGACACCCTGTGGACGGCAGGCCCGTTCGTACATCCGATGGGCGAACTCGGTTATTGCCATCTCATCAAAATGTTCAGGACTCCCCCAAACCCGCAGACCAGCGAGATGATTTGCCACCGCTTCATCTCGTTGAGTCGATCCAGGAGTCATTAATAATGCTGCGGCTTGGGCTGAAGCCTGACCAACATTGCGATCTCCAGTGGTTGACATCACCGAAATCAGCGATCTCACCCGATGAGGCGAATCGATAGCCACAGTTTGCACGATCATCCCACCTAAAGACATGCCAAAAAGGTGGGCTGACGCAATGTCGAGATCATCCAAAATCGCCAACACATCATTTCCCATATCTGACAATGAATAACCCTCTGGACCATCACTGGAAAGTCCTACATCGCGATTATCAAACCTGATGACATGAAAGCCTTGATCAACGAATAGTCCACAAAATCCTTCTGAGTAACTGATGCATTGGCTACTTAAACCGTTCACCAATACAAGAGTGGGCAGAGACACATCTCCAAAGGTTTCGTAATACAGCGACACTTGGCCGTTCGAACACGTTGGCACATCATCCTCCTGGGTTCGCAGATAAATGCTTGAAAAGTTCGGCTTGACGCGTGCGCCGGTATTCAAGAATGATTGGTTCAAGTTCGTCGGGGGTCGCTCCATGCAGGATGACGCCGTCAACACCCAAGTCAAACTGCTGACGAATGCTCTGCACGCATTGTGCTGGCGAACCCATGGCCGCCGAATCCAACCATTCATCAGGAATAAGGGAGGCGATGTGCTCAAGTTGCTCGGTGCTCGCCGCACCATCTAAAGCACCTCGAAATGACTTGACGAAATCATCATCGCGAAAGCGTTGCAAGACCTGGGGATCCCAGTTGTTGGTGGAGACCATCAAATCACCGTAACCCTGCAGATAGGTGGCGAGGCGCCCGACAGTTTTCTTCAGACGAAGATCAGGAGCGATGTGATCCCCGATGGTGGCGAAGCAGGACCACACGCGCACCTTGCTCGGATCTCGCCCAGCACGTTCGGCCGCATCCTTAACGGCCTTGACACAACGCCGTGTTGTCTCATCGGAGAAAAATGTGTGCAGAATCACACAATCAAATGCCCGTCCAGCAAGTTCGAGAGTGTTGTGACCAAACGCCGTGATACCTAGTGGAATGTCTTCACTGAAACTCGGATCCAAAGCGAGAACGGGATACTTTCCCAAGGGTCCGTCGTGACCCAAGATGACCTCACCTGCGAACAGTCGCTTCATGACCTGAGCAAAATCCTCCATTTGAGCGGTCGTAATTTTCGGCATTCCATACGCTGCAAACAAGGGAGCGATTCCTCGCCCTATGCCAAGGCAAAACCTTCCGCCGGTCAGTCGATGCATCGTGGTTGCATACGAGGCAGTCACGAGCGGATGTCGCGTGTTGTGATTGGTGGCCGCCGTAGCGATACCAAGGTTGGTGGACACCGCTCCGACTGCCCCCGATAAGGTCACGGCTTCTTTAATATTGAAACGCTCAGAAATAAAACAAGAACCCAGTCCAAGTTCCTCACCCTTTCGTACCTCATGCAGAAGATCCTGCGGTGACTTAGGCGCTCCTGGAAGCGTATAGAAACCCAATTCGTTCATCTGATCCATGAACTACATCTCCGACTTTGGAATACGAAATCCACCCAACAGATTTTTGATCGCACTCGACGAGAACGCTGTGACTGGCGAGTGTGGCTCGCCCATCAGTGTCTCAAGGTTTTCTTGAATTGACTCAGCCGTGCAGTCCCGATCTGAATAACCAGCCGCCATGGAGATGTTCATTCCTGCCTGCCAACCTGCACCGACGCTGAGAGTCTCTCCATTCAAAGGGCATTCGTTATGGCTCAACCACACAACAAGTGGGGCCACCAACGATGGACTCAGCCACTCTCCTAATTCGGGTGACCATGGTATCGGTCCAAAACTTGTGCCCAATCGAGTTTTCGCATACGGCACGACCACGTTGCAGGCAATACCAAAGGGTGCTCCTTCACTCGCCATGCCACGGGTCAATCCGATAACGCCCATTTTCGTCATCGCATACACCGAGCCGTTCGGCACTCCGCCGAAGGCTGCCCCCGACGAGACATTGACGATGCGACCTCCGCCATGTGCTTTCATCCACTTCCATGCAGGTCGACTGACATTAAGGGTTCCCCGAAGTTGAGTATTGATCAGCGCGTCAATACTTTCTTCTGGAAAATCCTCAAACGGTGCCATACGAACTTGCCCCGCATTGTTCACAACCACATCAACACGCCCGAACGTATCAAGTGCACAACCCACGATGTTTCGTCCGCCTTCTGGGGTGGCTATTGAATCGTAATTAGCGACAGCTTGACCGCCGGCGGAGGTAATTTCGGTAACCACGTCATCGGCAGGATTCGTTAACGGTTGGGCGGCATCTCCATCGGAGTCCGAGATGCCAATCCCAAGATCATTGACCACGACACAAGCGCCGCGTTCAGCAAATGCGAGAGCATATTCGCGGCCGAGATTTCGTCCTGCGCCAGTTACCACGACGACCTTGCCGACGAATCGCAATCCACCTGCGATTTCTGTCATTACCTCGCTCATGTTATAAATCTCCGCGTTCTGAATGAAAAACGAATTCTATAAGGTCCACAAGTACACGTTTGTCTTGAACAATAAAAAGGTGTCCACCTTCATACTCCTGAAAGCTTGCACTTGCGATACGGCTCGCTATTGCCCGCCCATTTTGTGATGGAGCAATGCCGTCATATTTCCCGGAGGCCACCAAAGTTGCGCACGTGATGAGATGCAAACGGTCCCAGACATCATGATTCTTTCGCGCTTCCAACTGGAGAATCTCTCCGCGTCGTTTTTCAGCATCAATCGTTCGCGCGGCGACATTCCTGTACACCCGATCATTGGGATGGGATTCAAACCACTCTTCTGTGAATCTCTCATCCAGCAGACGTGGATAAATCTCCTGACGTTGATTCGCAGAAAGATTCTCCAACTCATGAAGTGGATACGAACTCCCACCGGCGCCACCAGCGCTAGTACACAGCAGAGCCAGGCGTTCAACTCGCTGTGGTGCAGTGACGGCTAACTCCTGTGCGACCATCCCCCCAAAACTCATTCCACAGACGGCGAATGTCTCCCACCCGAGATGATCCGCTAGAGCCAATGCATCTTGAGCATATTGAGACATGGTGTAGGGGCCATTGGGAACGGACGATTTACCCAAGCCCCTTTGATCGTGAATTGCCACTTCACCATATTTCCCGAGGATGTCCATCAAGGGACGCTTTGCTTCAATAGTCGACCCCGAGCCATTCAGGAAAATGACTCGCCGTCCTCTCCCAAAGACTTCGTAGTACACAGAGCAATCGCCAACGAGAAAACTGGGCATAACGTCAGTGTGTCCTGAGGTAATCACTCGTCTCAGGACGACGCGTCAACTGCCAATACTCAAGCATTGTGAATGGCCAGTTTTGAGCAACTCTCCCAGACGAATTCTTATACCAACTATTGACGCTTACTGCGCCCCATGCCATATTTTTATTGCCTTGATCAACACGCTCATTGAATCGGTCATGAACATCCAGTTTGATGTCCCATGCGCTGTCCCCAGAACGGAGCATCTCTTCAATGCAACCTAAAATGTAATGAGTTTCACATTCTGAAAAAAAGATGATGCTGCCGTTAGCGACAATATTCGTGTTTGGACCATACATGCAGTAAAAGTTTGGGAAATGAGGAATGGTGATCCCGAGATACGCGCGTGCCTCGCCATTCCACATTTTGTGCAAGTCCGCACCATCTCGACCAACGACACGCATCGGAGTGAGAAAATCAGATGCCTCAAACCCAGTTGCATAAATGATCACATCGGCTGTGCGCAAGGTGCCTTCGGCATCAACTATTCCAGAACTTTCAATGTGGTCAATACCGTCTGTTATGAGCTCAACATGGTCGCTTCGTAGGCAGGCAGCCCAAGAACCGTTATCAAGAGCAACACGCTTGGAAAACGGAGCGTATTTAGGAACAGTTTTCTCATGCAGATCAGGACGATCAGCGAAGACTGCGTCAAAGTAGAGAAGTAATCGATCTCGTAAGTGCCGGTTAGCGGCACTTACTGAGGCCTCGCCATCAGACCAATCTGGATCAACCACACATGAGGCCAAAACACCTTCAGTGGTTCGCCAAAAGAGCAAGAAACGGTACCACTGCGCATATGCAGGAACGTTTTGAAAGAGCCACTGCAGTCCCGTCCCAATCTTGTCGTGGTAGTGCGCAATTGGCGTCAGCCACGGCGGCGTACGTTGATAGATACTCACGGACTTTGCGGCCTTAGCTATTTCTGGGATGAGTTGCACACCGCTAGCACCCGTGCCGATAACCGCCACATTTTTGCCGGCTAGATCAAGAGAGTCCGGCCATCGTGCAGAGTGAAAAGATTGCCCAGAAAAACTTTCACGACCTTTGATTGACGGCATCTTCGGTCGATTGAGTTGTCCTACTGCGCTAATGACCGCCTG